>CAZLBS010000115.1:0-8820 GCA_964557505.1 uncultured Nitrospiraceae bacterium
CATGATGGTGAAAGTTGTGATGACGGCCCCGCAATGCGGAAGGGAATCAAGCCCCCCGGCGCCGATGCAGATGAGGCGGTGCAGCAATTTGGGGTCGATGCCTTCGGCGAGATAGCTTGGGGCGAGGGCATCGATGAAGATCTGCAGGCCGCCTGTAGCGGAGCCCATGATTCCGGAGACGATGTTGATGCTGATGACGGCGCTGAGCAGGGGATTGATGCCGGATTCGAGCATGGCCCCGGCGAAGACGCGGAAGGGCTCTGTCGTCGCGATGACAGCGCCGAAACCTACGACGGCGCCGGTGTTGACGAGCGGCAAGATGCTGCCTTCCGCGCCCATGCCCATGGTCTTGAGGGGCGTATCGAGGTGCTTGGCGAGAACAGCCAGCGCAACCACGATGCCAACGATCATGGCGACGACGGTCCAAAGCAGGGGATTGCCCGCGATAAATGCCAGCAGCGATTGGTAGGCCGTAAAGGTCTCCGGGTCCTCCGGCAGGTCCGCTGTCTGCGCGATGATTTGCGGGACCAGGATGGTCAGCAAGACGGCAGCCATGGGGATGGAGCTGATGCGCCAATCGGGCAAGGTCGACAGCCCCGACATGTCGGGCATTTCGTCTTTTGGACCGGGCATGAAGGTTTCGCCGCGCTCTTTGGCCAGGCGGCGTTCGCGTTCGAGGTAGAGCATGCCGAGCGCAATCATGATGGCGCTTGCGATGAGGCCAATGAGGGCGCCTGATGTGAGGGGCGTGCCGAGGCCGGACGCGGTAATGACATTGTGGAAAGAGGGCGCGCCGGGCATGGCGGTCATGGTGAAGGTGCCGGAGCCCAGCGAGAAGGCGGCGATGAAGATGCGCTTCGGAATCTGGGTGCTGGCCATGAGGGCGATGCCGAGCGGGTAGACGGTAAAGATGACGATGAAGACATTGACGCCGCCGTACGTGAGCAGGGCGGTCGAGATCATGGCGATCCACAGGGCGCGGTCGAATCCTAGGCGTTGACCGAGAGCCACCGCGATAGAGGTCGCGGCCCGGCTTTCGCCCATGAGCCGCCCGAAGATGGCGCCGGTCAGGAAGAGCAGGAGGAAGAGGCCGCAAAAGCCCATCATGCCGCGGACATTCTCGGGATCGTTCCCGAACATATACGTGCCGAGAATCGCGTTGGGCACCGACAGGCCGTTGGTTACGGCGACAATGAGCGCCGCGATGATGGAGGCCATGATGATGTTGATGCCGCGCAGTGCGAGCACGATGAGCGTGCCCAGCCCTAGAAAGACCCCTAAGGTTGCCATGCGATTCAGGCCCTTGCGTTATTCCACGTTCCCCGTTGCCCCCTGCGGTGCAGCGCCCTATACTGCTGATGTGTCAAACGGAAATCCACCCGGCGGCAAGAAGCGCCCCGGCGGCCATCCGCCATCCGGCGGGAAACGCGGCGCAAAGGCAGGACCTTCAAAGCCCGGCATGCGCAAGAAGCGCCCCTCGGCCCACGCGTTGAAGGGCGGTCCGTTGCGGATACGCTGGAGCGCATTTCCCCCTTTCATTGATGAACAGGGAAACGAGTTGCGGCGGCCGTTTAAGCTGGAGTCGCTGGCGGCGGCGATCGAGGGGGCTCTCACGGGGAGCACCCCGTTCATGCTCAGGGCGTTCGAGCGGGTGCGGAGCGGCAGCGCCCGTCTGCAGGGCATCACCTTCGAACTCGCGCAAGAAAGCGAACAGCGCGTCGTGTTTCGCGCGTTGCTGTCGTTTGGCAAGGGCGCGAATGCCTCGGCGCGGGTTGTGGCGAGCAAGCAGCCGGGGAAGCTCAGCGAAGCGCTCAACGAAGAGCGGCAGCGCCTGGAGCGGCATTATGCCCAGGCTCCCGGCTTCGTGCTGCGTCCGCTGGGAGGCGGTCCGTTGTATCTTCCCGCGCCGCGCCAGCGGAAGGACGCCCCCCGCGTCACCTATGCGTACATTACCGGCGATGCACCTGCCCACGTGCCGCTCGCGCCGCATGAGAGCGGCCAGTTTCTGTTGCTGGGGGACAAGCCCCAGTTGCTCTCGCACGCCGTCAGTGAAGCCATTCGTGAGGAACTCGTGGAGGCGTGGGCCGGCACGTTCGAGGAAGAGCAAGGCCGCTGCATGGGCATGCCAGACTCACGTGAAGGAAGTCTTTTGGCGTATCTGCCGCGCGGCAAGGCTCCTTCGCTTCGGATTGCCGTGGCTCCGAAGCCGCGCACCCGGCTGACGCCTGCGCGTTTCATTCAGTATGTGGGCGGGGCCATGTGGCCCTCGGCAGGCGCGGCCGTACCGCTTGCGCCCGAATCGTTGCATGCGTGGTTTCGCGCGTTGACACGGGCGTCCGATCGGTCTACCGCGGGCCAATGGCTCGCGTCCTACGTGCGAGGCGTGGACGCAGGCGGCATCAGGCCCCGGCGCGACTTCGGCTGGACGACGGAAGACGTGGCCGGATTGCGCGGGTTGTGACATGCTAAAGCGCCGCGCCATAAGCCCTTAAGTTTGCTAGGAAGTCCTTTACACCTTTCGCGGCCCTTTGCTATAGTCCGAAGCGGAACGCGCACGCGCGGCTGACGCGTGGTGGCGCGGGCGCTTGGCATGCGCCGAAATAAGAGCTGCGGCGAGATTGTTCGTGGCTCGGGATAATGCAATCATACAGCGCGCAGACCCAGCGCATGATGGGGAGTTATTTGGTTATGGCCAGCATTCCAGCCACCGGCGCGGCAGCGCCTATTTCGGATGATGCTATCGCGGACGTGCGGGCGCCCGCGAAACGGCGCACCTACGAGAAGACCACTAAGCGTACGGTCACGCGCCGCGGCGTGATGTGGCTTGGGCAGACCTGCGACGCGCGATGCTACTTCTGCTATTTCCTCGACCGCATCGCCGACAACAAGCACCCTGAGCACCCGTTCATGTCGCTTGAGAAGGCGAAGGAAATCTGCCATACGCTTCGCTATACCTACGGCAACACGAGCATCGACATTCAAGGCGGCGAGCCGACGATTCACCCCGACATTCTCGAGTTGATTTCGTATTGCAATGAAATCGGCTTGTACCCGACGCTCATCACGAACGGGCTGAGCCTGGCGAAGCCGGGCAAATTGGAGAAGTTCAAGGAAGCGGGCATCCGTGATTTCCTGGTGAGCTTGCATGGTCTTGGCCAGACGCACGACGACGTGGTATGCCGCAAGGGCGCGTCGGAGAAGATCATCAAGGCCATCGAGCGGATGGTCGAGTTGGAGATTCCGTTCCGGTACAACTGCACGATGTCGAAGCCAGTGGTGGTGCAACTGCCGGACATTGCTCGCAAGGCCGTCGAGTATGGCGCAAACGCGGTGAACTTCATTGCGTTCAATCCGTTTGGCGACCAGCAGACGGGCGTACGCACGTCTGACAATGTGGCGCGCTATTCCGACATCAAGCCGAAGTTGGCGGAAGCCATGGACATCCTCGACGAGCATGGGATCGAGTGCAACGTGCGCTACTTGCCGTTGTGCATGGCCGAGCCGCGCCACCGCAAAAACTTCTACAACATGCAGCAGCTTACGTACGACCATCACGAATGGAATTACGAGAGCTGGCTGTGGACGATGATGCAGACGCAAATGATGAAGGAAGGGCCGGTGGCGCCTGCAGGGCTCATCGGATTCGGCGCGGGGCGCATGTACCGCGGGCCGATTAAGTTTCCGGGCGATGACAAGGTGCTGCGCGGGCCCAATGAGGTTTCGCACAAGCTGAGGGATGTCTACCACGGGAGTCCGGTACTGGGCAAACTTGCGCTGGGCGTGCAGCATGCCGGGGCAAAGGTGGTGCAGGCGGTCAAGGGCAAGGAACAACTGCTGCGCATCGAGGCGCAAGTACGCGCCCAAGGCGACTGCAATTATCAGTATGAGCCGAGTTGCCAGGAATGTGCGTGCAGGACCATCTGCGACGGGTTCCATGGCGACTATGCCGATTTCTTTGGCACGGGCGAGGCCACGCCCATCACGGATATTCCTCCGACGGACGATCCGTTGTACTATATCCGCGAACAAGAAAAGGTGGTGGAAGAAGAGGACAAGCACTGGGCGCTTTAAGCGCCGCGTGTTTTCTTTCATCCATTCCCCTCAACGCTTGCGACATCCGTTTCGTATCGCGGGTAAGCGCGCCGCGCTGGAATAGTCATGACCCAATCAACTTCGATGCCGTCGTCAGAGGCGGCTGCCGTTGAGGCAGCGGAACAGCTCGAAGACGCCAGTAGCCGCCCGGCAGGTCTCGAACCCCAACCGCAAGCCTTGCATCCCGTTCGGGGCGTGGTGCCGCTGCGGAATTGGAAAGGGCAGCCCTATGCCCTGATCGATTTGCTGCGTTGGATTCGGCTGAACTGCAGCAGCTTCAAGGCGGAAAAGGTCGATCTGCATGCCGAGGGGGAGTTTCCCCCGTTTCTTGAAAAGATGGTGTTGCAGGTACATGACCCCGATTTGGGCTTTGGCCTGACGCTCTCGCTTCGGACCGACTGCACCATTCCTCCCGACCGGCTTGATGCGCTGGCGGCGCGGCATCTCTACGACGTAGCGTTGTGCCCCGTCGACATCCAAGGCGGGTATTTCAATGAATGGCTTGCCGCGTGCGAGCGGCTCGAACTGCCTGTACGCGTGGAATTGACGCCGCCCTTTCCTGAAGATCTCGAGGCGTTGGCCGAGCGGCTCACGTCGCCCATGGTCAACGTGATAGACCTGACCGTGACGCCGATGTTTCGCACCCCGGCCCCGCTGACAGGAGGGAAGCGCGCGGAAGAGACGGTGCGGCAGATCAATGACTTGGCGAAGCAGCTTGCCGAGGGCGATGCCGAGGTCAACATTGTGGGGCTGCCGCTGTGCCATGTTGATTCAGAGCATCTGATTCGCGCGTACAACAGCCAGCAGCTCTACCTCGACCATCAGCATTACATCAAGCGTGCCTGCGAATTCGCGGACATTGCGTACCGGCGCCGTCCGTGGCTTGTCAGCAAGCTGGTGCAGATTACGCTGGGGCGCGATACCTCTCGCCGGACGCTCATCGACGGTTACATTCTGGGATGGCTCGTTTCCGAACGGCCTCTGTGGCACTCGGGCGTTTCGATCGTGCGGCGTTTGACGCGGCATCTTCGCTTCATGGCGCTCACGCCAAAGCCGGTGGAGGAAACCGAGGAAGCCTACCGCGCCGAGGTCGAGCGCATTGCTCACGAACAGGAAAAGGCTTGGGGGCCGGAGTGCTCACAGTGCGCATACCGGCGCATCTGCGACAATTGCCCGCAGCCTGTTCGCAAGGCCCTCCCTGGGCTCGCCCTGCATCACATCCCTGGAGAGATGGTGGTAAGTCCGCGGGCATTCGTGCGCGACCAGCCGAAGTACTTTGATTCACTCGATGAAACGCGCCGGCACTTGCCGGAGATTTACGAGCAACTCGCGGGCGAAGCGAAAACGATCGTTACCAACGAACTTCCGGACCGGGTGCCGAGCTTTAGCGAATGGCATCTAGACAACAGCTTTTACATCAAGATGCCGGGTGCGCTTCAGTGGTTTAGCATTGTCAATCAGGAAATCATCAGCAGCGTGATTGCCTGGATGGATGCGCCGTACACGGTAGCCGTTACCTTCGGCGATGGCATCGCGGATCAGATTGGTTTCGGCATCGGCGATCATACGCGCATCATGTGTCCCATGGAGGCGTACACGCATCAGCTTGTGCTGCACGTGGACAAAGAAGGGCGGTATGTTTTGCTGCGGGATGGGGTTCGTGTGGACCCGACGCGCTTCGAAGACCGGGCGACGCTGCCATCGAAAGCGCCGACCACGGCTCCCCTCCGGCTTGTAGCGCATAACATCGACCGGTACATCTTTACGCAGAATCTGATGATCTGGGAAGGTGAGCGGAAGGCGGTGGAGACCCGGGCCGCGGTGAAGTACTCGGTCATCATTGTGAGTACGCGGTTTTGCCGGCGCTTGCAGGCGGTCTTGCGAAGCTTGGCGCATCAGTCCAACTATGACATGAGCCAAGTCGAGATTGTTGTGGCATACGTGCCCGGCCTCGATGCGACGGATGACCTGTTGACGTCGTTTGAATTGACCTACCCTGACCTGCGCATCGTGCGGGCGCCATTCCAGGAACGCAATGCCAAGGCGAAAGGCCTCATGATCAATGAGGCTTCCCGGCTCGTGGCGGGTGAATGGACCATTCTGCTGGACTCCGACATTCTCGTGCCGCCGAACATCTTCGAGTTGCTCGACGAGCATGCGCACAACGTGCCGTATGTTGCTCCTGAAGGGCGCAAGATGTTGACGCCGCAGACGACCGCGAAGATTCTTATGGGCGAGATCGAGCCGTGGAATGAATGGCAGGCGCTGCTAGATTCCCCCGGAACGCTTCGGGGCAAGGAGTCCGGGTATTTGCCCATTGGTTTCTTCCAATGTGCGCAGACGAAGCTGCTTCGCGAGTTGGGCTACCGGGAGTTCGACCATTTCCAAGGGGCGGACTGGGAGTTCATCGTCAACATGTACGCGGAGTATGGGCCGGGCCGTTGGTTGAGCGGCATCCACGTGTGCCATTTGGACCACGGCGGCAGCCAGTGGTTTGGCGCGAAGCGGCAGATGTAGCGGCGCGATCGGCCGGTGCGCCTCGCATTTGTCGACTTAGTCTTTTCCTGGCCCCCAAATGGCGGGGCAGACGTCGACCTTTACAACACCCTCCAGCAGCTCAATGCTATGGGCCATGAAGCGCACTGCTTCGTGACGCACCTTCTCGAGAGCAGCGAGCGCGGCCGTTGCGAGCCGGATGACCTTCCTTTCCCCGCGACGCGCCTTGATTTTTCCTGGCAAGCCTTCAACCGGCATACGGTCTGTCAGCGCGTGCATGAAGCCGTCGCTGCATTTCAGCCGGATGCAGTTGTCGTTGCAGATGGCTTTTTCCTTAAGCCCGATGTCTTGCTGGCGCTTTCGGAGTTTCCGTGTGCGACGCGCTTTTATGCATACGAAGTGGCCTTTAATGGGAAGCTTGAGATTTATCCTGGTGATGACCTCGAGCGCCTCTCGCTCCTGACGGCCCCGCAGCATGTGCGCAAAGAGACCCTTCGCGCGATGCGGGCGCGCATCAAGCATTGGAATTTGACCTTCTGGGAGCATGAGTATCTCGCCGCCCAGGCGTATCGGCGCGATTATCCCGCACGCGTCCAGAAAGCCTTGGCATCGGTGCGTACCGCGATCGTTTCGAATGACATCATGGCCAGGCTGATTGCGCCCGCCGCGCGGTCGATTACGATCATGCCTGGAGGGGTGAACGCCGCGCGCTATCCGCATGGTGGCCGGGAAGCGCGCGCCCACGAGAAGCAGCGTGTGTTGATGACTGGCCGTGTGGAGGATCCTGCCAAAGGCTTGGCCGTATTGCGAGAGGCTGGCACGCGGCTGGCGGCACGCCGCGCAGACTTTCTGATTCAGGCGACGATTAGCGCGGCGGGGCTGGCGTGTGATTGGTTTGAGTGTCTTGGCTGGCGGCCCCATGAAGAACTGGTCGAACTGTACCGGCAAGCGGCCATGGTCGTCGTGCCCTCGCTATGGGAGGAGCCGTTTGGTTTGGTCGCAGTGGAAGCCATGGCAACGGGGACGCCGGTCATCGTTTCTGAAGTGGGCGGTCTCAAATACATCCCGGAGCATGGCGAAAGCGGCCTGCTCGTTCATCCTGGCGATGCGGATGCCTTGGCAGCAGCCATCGAGCAGCTGCTGGACGGCCCGGAAGCGCGGGCACGCATGGGCGCGAATGCGAGAAGACGCGTCGAGGAGACATTCGATTGGCCGCGCGTGGTGGAGCAATACTGGCCGGGGATCTTGGAGCAGCTCGAATGAGTGCGCAGCAACGCGTCGTGCTGTTCTTCTACAGCGACGGGCCTCATTTCATGAAGGCGTTGCAAGCCGTGCGCCGTGCCTATCCCGAGGCGCATCTTGTGGCGGTGACGCCCGAGGGTCTAAGCGCGCAACCGGATGTTGCTCAACTCGCGGATGCCGTGGCGGTACGGCCCGGCATGCGGCGTCTGGTTCCCTGGCTGCGGGGCTATCGCGCGGAGGCGATGGCCGTGATGTTCGCCAGCCCGAAACTGCGGGTGCTGGCCGCCCTTTCCGGGGCGCGCGCCGTATGGCATGCGCGGCCCGACGGCAAGTTGAAAGCGCTGCCGCGAACGCTGTGGGCCAACACGGCCGTTGTCGTTCGCGAGAAGGCGTATGGCCACGTCTTGTACGGCACGCTGTGGTGGTACATCCGGCTGCGGCCGGTGCGGCGGATACATGAATAGGGCGATGGCATTGCCGCTGCGGCGCGGGCAGACCGATGGCGTTCTACTGGACGCGACGTACACGTTGATGACGGTTCATCCCAGCGTGGGTTATTGGTACAGCGTGGCGGCGGCCCGGCATGGCGTCGATGTTTCGGAGCACGGGCTGGAGGCGGCGTTTCCACCTGCTTGGAAGCGGCTTCAGCGGTTGAGCCTCGAGACGAGCGAGGCCGCGGAGTACGATTGGTGGCGGACGCTTGTGCGCGATGTCTTCGATGCCGCTGCACCTGGCGCGGCATTCGCTCAGGGCTTTGACGCATTCTTTCAGGACGTCTTCGAGTGCTTCGCGGAAGCGGACGCCTGGCGCTTGTTTGATGATGCCGCCAAAGCCCTTCCTTGCTTGAAAGAACAGGGCTTCGCACTCGCATGCGTGTCGAATTTCGACTGGCGCCTGGAACGCATTTTCGAGGGGCTTGAGATTCGGCAGTACTTTGATGCCGTATGCACGAGCGCTTCCGCCGGGTGGCGCAAGCCGTCGCCGCGCATA
>CAZLBS010000116.1:0-265 GCA_964557505.1 uncultured Nitrospiraceae bacterium
ACGGCCAGGCCCTTGCCGAGGGCGGTCTCGTCGTCGAGCAGCGCTTCGATGGCGGGCTCGGTTTCCTCGATATGGAACTGCAGGGCGGCGACGCGTCCTCGAAAGACAAACGCCTGATGCGCGCAGGCGTCATTCTCGGCAACGTGCACCGCGCCGGGTGGAATCGAGAACTGATCGCCGTGCCAGTGCATGGCCATGAACTCGCTAGGCCAATCGCCGAAGATGGCCGTGGAGCGGGCCTCGTCTGGCAGCCGGACGGGCCACC
>CAZLBS010000116.1:275-1031 GCA_964557505.1 uncultured Nitrospiraceae bacterium
AGCCGATTTCGCGATAGCCCATGGGTGCGACATCTCCGCCGAGCACATGGCTGATGAGTTGGGCGCCAAGACATACGCCGAGGACATGCTTTTCTTCGTAGATGCAGTCGCGAATGAAGTCCTTTTCTTCGGCCAGCCAGGGAAACTTCTCATCTTCGTGCACGCTCATGGGGCCGCCCATGATGACGAGGCCGTCTATTTGCTCGGGCGCGGGAAAATCCGCCTTTTCAAACAAGCGCGTCCCGGTGACTTGATGGGCATTTTTCTCCGCCCATTCGCCGATGCCCGCGAGGCCTTCACACGCGACGTGCTGCAAGTAATGTAGCCGCATTCGACTCAACTCCACGCAGAGGTCAATTCACGAAATTGTACGGTTGCATTGCCCGAAGCCGCAAATGGTGTTGGGCAGCTACGCCGGGGCGCGCCTTATCGTGTAGGCTAGCGTCATGCTCGCGGGCATTCACCAGACGCATTATCTGCCGTGGCTGCGGTATTTCGAAAAGATGGCGCGAAGCGATGTGTTCATCGTGCTGGACACGATTCAATTCACCAAGAATGGCTGGCAGAACCGCAACAAGATTAAGGGGCCGCAAGGGGCTTTATTGCTTACCGTGCCGGTGCTCGCCAAGTCATCGCAGCTGTTGCATGACGTGCGGGTGAATGAGGCGGTTCCGTGGCGCCGCAAGCATTGGCGCACGATTCAGCAGTGCTATGCACGGGCCCCGTATTTTGACCGCTATGCCCCGTTTTTGGCCG
>CAZLBS010000116.1:1041-1869 GCA_964557505.1 uncultured Nitrospiraceae bacterium
CGACGTATGCGCGGGAATGGCAGTGGCTGCATGAATTGAACCGCCACATGCTGGCGTGGTTTGCGGCCGAACTCGGCATCGGGACGGACATTCGGTATAGCTCTGAGATGGACGTTCCGGGGACGGCGACCGAGCGTCTCGTGAATCTCGTCAAGGCCGTGCAGTGCGACGCGTATTACAGCGGGGCGTACGCGCTGGAGGTGTATTTGGACGCAGCCCGCATGGCGGACGCTGGCATTGAATTGGTCTTGCAGGAATGGCGAGCGCCGGTCTATCCGCAGGCCTATCCCCCATTTGTGCCGGACCTCTCGATGCTTGATCTCATGATGCACTGCGGGGATGGTGCGCTGGAAACGGCGCTGCGCGGGGGCAGGCCTGTACACGCGGGGCGCGGCCATGGTTGAGAACCGCATGATTCCACATAGCGCTCCGGCGGTCGGAGAAGAAGAGGCGGAGGCGGCGCGCCGCGTCGTATTGTCTGGCCGGCTGGCGCAGGGCCCTGAGGTAGCGGCTTTTGAAGAGGCATGTGCGGCGTTCGTGGGGCGGCGTTATGGCGTCGCCTTGCATAGCGGGACGGCGGCTTTGCACTTGTCCCTGGAAGCCTTGGGCGCCATTGACGGGGCGGCTGTCTCGGTGCCGTCGTACGCATGCGACGCGCTGGTTACCGCCGTTGGTTTGGCGGGAGCGAGGCCGCAGCTTCATGACGTCGACGAGCATGGCCTGCTGCGATGGCCGGCCTCCGAGACCGGCAAGGCCGTCATCGTCGCTCATCTGTTTGGGCAGGCGGCGCCGGTACCTCGAGGCAAGCGTGTGATTGAAGACCTGGCC
>CAZLBS010000116.1:1879-8813 GCA_964557505.1 uncultured Nitrospiraceae bacterium
AGTCCATTGGCGGTCCTACGGGGCGGGGTGCTCCTGCGGCCATCGCCTCGTTTTATGCGACCAAACTGCTTACGACTGGGGAAGGCGGCATGGTGCTGACGGACGATGCCAGTCTTGCTGAGTATGTTCGGGACCATCGGGATTATGACAAGCGCGAAGGGCTTCGGCAGCGGTACAACTACAAGATGACGGATGTGCAGGCCGCCATTGGGCGGGTGCAACTGCGGCGGCTGCCAGCCTTCATTGCCCGTCGGCGGGAGATAGCAGCACGGTACACGGCAGCGTTTTCCAGCTTGCCGGTGCGCTTGCCAGATGACGCGGGCGGGCACGTGTTCTTTCGGTACGTCGTATGGACGGAGCAGCGCGAAGACCTGGAAGCGCATCTTGCCGCGCGGGGGGTTGAAGCGAAGCGGCCGGTATACCGCCCCGCCCATCATGTCTTGGGTGGCGCCTTTCCAGGGGCGCAGCGGGCGCATGAACAGGCGCTGTCGTTGCCGCTTCACCCTGGTCTCGTAGATGCCGATATACAGACTGTGATAACATCCGTCCGAGAGTTTTTCGGGGCTTGATGCGGGAAATACGGCCCCTTATGCAATGGATGCCGGCAGCGGACTAGAGGGGTACTAGATGCTTGAAGGGCTGAGTTACTGGCCGCGCACGTACGTACAGGTGTTTTGTACGGCGTTCGCGCTATCGGCCTTGGCCATGCCTGTGGCGATATGGGCGCTGCGGCGGGTGGGATGCGTGGATGCCATCGCGCCCAACAAGATTCACACAAAGCCGGTCGTTCGCGGCGCTGGACTCATTATCTTTCTGGCCTTTGCCATTGCGGTTGTCTTGCCAGACTACCGGAGCCGTCCCTTTAATGGCGTGTTGGTGGGGGCGTTCCTGTGCACGTTCGTCGGCTTCGTGGATGATTTGCGCGGGGGGCTTCCCGCCATGACCAAGCTCATCACCCTGTTCGCGGTGACGCTGATTCTGTCCTACTTCGGGGTGCGGCTGACCTTGTTTCAGAATGTGTATCTCGACCTTGCGCTGACGATGCTGTGGATTGTCGGCGTGACGAGCGCGTTCAACGGCGTCGACAATATGGACGGCAGCGCGAGCGGCATCGCGGCGATCGTGTCGGTGCTGTTTTTTGCAATCGCGATGCAGGCCTTCTGGGAGGCGGGAACCGAGACGTCCCTTTCGTGGTTTGGCATGCTGGCGGTCGGCCTGGTGGGGGCGAATCTGGGGTTTCTGATTTACAACTTCCATCCTGCGAAGGCCTTCATGGGAGACTCGGGCAGTTTCTTTTTGGGGTTCACCCTGGCCGCGCTTGGGGTGATGGGCGAATGGAGCGAGCACAAGCTGATTTCTGCCGCCATTCCGATCTTGATACTTGGGGTGCCGCTATTCGACTTTGCCTACATCATCCTGAGCCGCATCAAGCGCGGCGAAACCAAGACCATCCGGGAAATCATCGAGCATTGCGCGCCGGATCATTTGTCGCACCGGCTGGTGCGGCTCGGCTTTACGCAGCGGCAGTCGGTCTTGTTCATCTATCTATTCGCGATTGCCATGGGCACGAGCGGCCTTCTCTTGCGCACATCGGATAGCGTGGTCGACATTGTGTTTGCCCTTGTGCAGGGACTCGCGATGGTCCTCATCGTGGTCGTGCTGATGTCGAAAGCCGGACGCTTGGATGTGCCTGGCCCGAAGTGGACGCCTGCCATTGAGAAAGAAGGTGAGGCGAGCATCGTCCTTACCGGCGCGCGCCGGGCGCCCGAGCACGGCCGGACGGGCGCCTTTGTGGAAGCGCCGGAGAAGGGCCGCGCGTAAATCACGAGGCATGTGAAGGCCGGAGAGTTGCCTATGCAGCGCACTTGGAATGTGATGGAATTCGGCGCGAAGCCGGATGGCGAGAGCGACAACACGGAAGCCTTTCAGAAGGCGCTGGATGCCGCGGGGGCGGCGAGGGGCGGCATTGTGCAGGTTCCGGCGGGGCGTTTTGCCTTCGACGGATCCTTGAGGATTCCACTGAGCGTGACGCTCGAAGGGGTCTTCGGCTACAGCCCTGCCCATGCGGGCTACCGCGACGCCGGCAAGCCGAAGAACGACTACGGCACGGCGCTGCTGCCGCGGGCCGGGCATGGCTCGGAAGACGGCCAGCCTTTCATTCTCGTGGGCGAGAACGCGGTGTTGCGGGGAGTGCTGATTCATTATCCGCTTCAGTTGCCCGATGCCGGCGAGCCGGCTCCGTATCCTTTCGCGGTGGCCCTGCGCGGCAACAACCCGGCGGTGCTGGATGTAGAACTGCTCAACGCCTATCAGGGGATCGATGCGCGGCAGAATCAGCGGGCGCTCATTCGCAACATTCACGGGCAGCCCATCAAGATGGGCGTATGGGTCGACGGCATTTACGACATTGGGCGCATCGAGAACGTGCATTGGAATCCCTGGTGGTCATATGAAACGCCGGTGTGGCGGTGGCAACTCGATCACGGCACGGCGTTTCGTTTCGGGCGCACCGATTGGCACTACGTGCTCAATACGTTTTGTTTCGGCTACAAGCTGGGGTACCACTTTGTGGATGAGGGCGATGGGGCCTGCAATGGCAACTTTTTGGGCATCGGGGCCGATCGCTGCCGCACGGCCATTCAGGTTGACCAGACGCAGCCGCCGGGCCTGCTCATCACGAATGGCGAGTTCGTCGCGTTCGATGCGCCCGACCCAACTATGGTGCGGGTGACGGACCGCCACCACGGCACGGTGCGTTTTTCCAATTGCTCGTTCTGGGGTCCCTGCAACCGGATTGCGCTGATTGATGGCGGCGGCACAGTTGGGTTTGGCGATTGCACGTTTGTGCAGTGGAGCCATCACGAGGAACCGGTGCATGCGATTCGGGCCGATGGCGGGTCGGTGCTGGTACGCGGCTGTGAATTCAAACAGGACAAGCAGCAGATGTACCTGGGCAGCCGGGTGCGGCGGGCGGTGTTCACGGACAACCTCTTGGCTGGGAGCGTGCGGGTCACGAATCAGTCGCGCGGGCATGTAGTCATCGCGAACAACGCCGGCAGTCTGGAGGGAGTCGCGGAGGCGAACGAGTAGCCAGAATTATTGTATCGCTGCTGCTGAGATACAAAATCGCCCCGGCTGACTTGAGCCAGCCGGGGCGCTTTGTTTGCGGCGCTACGAGCGATGTTCGGGCTATTGAGCCCCGCGGGGCGTGATGAGCCCGCTCGTGGTGTAAATCATCGGACCTGGGCCGTAGACGAGCTGGTTCTGATTGGTGATGCCCGAGCCTCGGTTTTGGAACGCTTCGCGCGGCAATTGGCCCAATATAGCGGGCGTGTATTGGCTGCCTGCAGCGAGATCGCTTGGAAAGCTCTCCGCCCGGTATCCATCTTGGCGTGTGCGCGAGATGAAATCGAAGTCAGGTTCGGAGTCTGAATTCAGGTCGCGGGCAGCGAGGTAATAGGTGCGCAGGCCCAAGACGTGGTAGACATCTTCTGGCGGGACGCCGCTTCCGAGCAGCGTGTTCAAGGACGCTACAACCCCTCCGGTGTCGCCATTTGGCCCAAGACTGATCAGCACGTAGCGATCGTAGCGGGGCGGCGGAAAGGTAATGCGCTGAATGCGCCTGTCCGATGTGTCCCATGTATTGGCGAAATACTCGCCGGTGCCGTTCCAGAATGACGCGGCCAGTTCGATGTTGCGGCTATAAACGGGAACATAGATGAAAGGCCGGCGCCGCTGTTCTTCGGCATTCGCGATGGCCCCGGCGAACGCGGAATTGTTCGGCGTGTATAACTGCGATAACACAATGCCTGGCAGATCGGTGCCGCCGAACCCGCCCGTTGGCACTGGGGAGAACTCGAGCCGGTCGATGATGCCATCGCGGTTGGTATCGAGGCCTTCGGCTTCAGAGAAGCGGTCGCCGAAATCGCCGATTTCGTACACGCCCATTGTGCGCAGATAGGGCTCGACGACGAAGTTGTAATTGGCTTCAGCCCCGGCAAGGAACTGGAACGTTCTGCGGTAACCGTAGCGCGCGGGATAGGTGGCGTGGTCGGCAAAGTAGGTATCGAGAATTTGCGAAACGCCGCGCATGGTTTGTTGGACGCTTGTGATGCGGGCGCGCTCGAGGACGCGGGGCACGCCGACCGCCGTGAGTGCAGCAAGAATCGAAATGATGGCAATCACGGTCAGCAATTCGATAAGGGTAAAGCCCACTTGGGGTTGCTTACGCATGAGTAACTCCTTGCTCTCCCCGACAGTCGTGCCGTGCGGCCCAATCAGCCTGAAGCATCGTAGCACGAGGGTAGTAGACCGTCAAATGTTTATGGGACACGTGGCAATATGGCGGTTGCGGCCTTCTGCTATGCTCCGGGCTTGTGTTGCCCTGTGTTTGCCGCCATGGAAAGGGAACGTTGAAAGGGACAGGTAAGATGGCGGGTGGCCTGAAGCGGATATTGAAATTCGCATTTTGGCTCGCGGCTTTCGCCTTTTGGCTGGCGACAATTGTCTTGCTTCTGGAAGTCACGGCATATTGGCTTGATGCGCGGGAGATACGCGGCAATCCCTTGATTGCGGCGTATGTTGCCGGGGAGCCGCTGGGGATTCCAGAGCGGCCTGCCCCGCTGACTCTTCCAGCGGCGGAGGCCGTCTCGCTGCCGGCGCCGCCCCCTGCTCCCCAAGGTTCCGCGGGCGCACTTGGGGCGGTTCAGCATCCATCCGATTGCGAGGCTCATGGGGTCTGGCGCGAGGCGTTTCTGCAGATGGATGATGGGCAACGAGAAATCGAGGCGCGTATCGGGCAACACATCGTGCTGCACTTGGATGCATCGGGCACGTTGCTGGACGCCTGGGGCTCGTTCGCCATTCGGAGCCTGATTGCGTTTCTGCATGAGCCGGTACCTGTGCGCGGCGTGGTGATCGCTGGGGGTCAGTATTCGGGCAAGGGGCTCGAGACGCTGCAGCGAGTGGTACGGAAAGCACGTGATGCGCAGGAGGCCGGGCGCCAAGCCGGGCAGAAACACGCACACGTGGACGCTGCCCAGCCGGAGGCGTTTCCATGCGGGTATGTAGCGTTGGAAGACCCAGCCGAAGCGGGCTCTTGGTTCGTCTTCATTGCATTCGATTTCGTGGAGCTGTCTCGTTTGCTTCACCCGGCCCCGAGCAAGGACTCGCCATGGGATGTCCTTTGGACGCAATACAAGGCGCACTATTCGGGAGGGCCGGGTCCGATGGGCGACAGCGCCTTTCGCACGAATGCATTGGGGCTGCGTGATGACGACATCGTGGCGCCGAAGCCGCCGGGTGTTTTCCGCATCCTCTGCGTGGGCGGCTCGACGACGGAGGAAGGGCCGGCCAATGCCAGGACCTATCCGAATCTCTTGGAATCAATGCTGAATGAATCCTTCGGCGAAGTCGAGGTCGATGTCGTCAACTGCGGGATTTCGGGCATCAACAGCGACGGTCATGTGGGCAAGTTGCCGCTGTACCTCTCGCTCGAGCCTGACTTGTTATTGCTTTACATGGGCGTGAACGATGCCATGCTGGTGTTGCTCTACCCGGATTCTTCGCTGGAAGCGGCGTATCCCATGGCCGGCATGCTGCGGTCGGTGCGGCGTTGGGCAGGGGGCGCGCTTCGGCCTGGGCCCGTTGAAGCCGCGCGCCGTCTTGAAGCATTTACGCTGGCCAATGTCGAGGCGCTCGCCGAGGCAGCGGCGCGCGCCGGGGCCGGGGCCGTGCTTGCGTCCGTTGCCCGGCCGGACATCTCTCGGCTCTCGCAGGAGGAGCGAGGATTCTTCGAGTACCGTGCGCGCAATGAGTGGCATCCGCTGCTTAGCTTCGACTGGTATGTCGAAACGATGGACACGCTGAACGCGCGATACGCCGAATTGGCGGCGGCGCATGAGCTTATGTTCATCCCCGCGGCCGAGCACTTGAGCGGCGGGGCGGAGATCTTCCAGGACATCTGTCACATGAGGCCGGCCAGCATCGAGCAGAAGGCGGCAGTGATGGCGCACTATCTTCGGCCGGTGATCGCCCGGAGACTGGAAACGGCGGAAGCGCTGCCGTGAGCGGCATTACGGGCCGCTTGACTCGATTGGCCCGTCCTTAGGCGCCGCGTTACGGCGAAGCGTTTTCGCTGGCGGATTCGGGCAATTCGAACATGCCCTCACGTCCGAGCACCTTGGAAATCTCGAGCGCTGCTGCCCGGTTTCCCGCGGGCGTCATGTGCAGATCGTCTAACAGGAAGGCCTCTTCATTGCCTTTGATGACGCTATACAAATCCACGAGTGGCGCGTTCGCCCATACCGCAGCATCGAAGATGAGGTTCAAGTAGCTCGCTTGATGATAAGGGGGGCGGTTCTCACAGATGCGCTCCGCGTTCGGCATGTCGTCTCGCAAATCCATCTTCTTGGGCATCGCGACGAATAGCGGCCTCGCACCGGAATCGCGCACGGTTTGGGCGATTTGAATCAGCGTGTCGAGGAATTGACCGGGAGAAAGGCGTGGCACAAGGGGCACGTTCTCGAGCGACCAAAGGCCTGCCTCCTTGCCGAGATGCCGTACAAACTGTTGCATGCGCCCGTATCGATCGGCCAATAACTCGGCATCGCTGACGGGATTCCAGCGCTGCGGGTCATTGGCTCCGAACGTCACAATCACGACATGCGGCTGCACAAGGGGCAACGTTCGCTCGAGGAGCATGAGCCCTTGGTAGGCTCCGTAACCACTGACGCCGGCGTTGATTACTTCTACACGTTCGCCATCCGGCGCAGCGAAGCGTTCGAGTTGCCTCGGCCAAGATTGTTCGCCGCCGACGCCCAGGCCGAATGTGACGGAATCGCCGATGCATAGAATGCGTACGTGCCCATCACCGGTGCGCAATGGCGGGCCGCGGAAACCGTGCCCATTCGTTGTTACGACGGTATCCAAGGGC
>CAZLBS010000117.1:0-8544 GCA_964557505.1 uncultured Nitrospiraceae bacterium
ATCGCCCCGTTGCATGCCCTCGTTCGCGAGCGATTGGCCGAGGGCATCCCGCTGCGCGAGGCCGCGCGGGTTGTCGGCGAGTCGCCCTCGGCAATCACGCACCGTTTGCAGCGGCGCTTCGGTCTGTCGTATACGCAATATGTGAAGCGGCTGCGGGTGGATGCGGCGAAGGCGCTGCTGCGCGAAACGGGCCTCAGCGTGAGCGAGGTAGGCCGCCGCGTCGGCATTGACGACCCGAGCAATTTCGCCAAGGTGTTTCGCGCCTGCGAGGCCATGAGCCCCGGCGAATACCGCGCGCGCTACCGGCAACCCTCCCGCGCGCCCTCAATATAGGAAGGACAGCCCTATGCTCAATCAGGTACGGCAGTGGTGGCTTCGAATAACCTGCCCGACCGAGTTTTTGTGCGACAATTGCAAGTATGATCATGGCAATGCGTGCACGCGGCCCGAACGGCCCAACGCAACGCGTTGTCCAGATTACCGTCCGAAGGGAAGATAGGGCCGTAATGCCAAGGCGGGGGGAGGGCGCTTCATCGTGCCAGGACTGACACAAGCCTTCATCGACGATTCGCTGCAGAAATTCGCATCGCTGGCGCCGGATGCAAAGCCCGCATGGGGCGTGATGACGCCGCCCCAACTCTTCGGGCATTTGACCATCGCCGTGCGCTATTCGCTTGGTAAAGAGGACACCGTCCCCGATGAAGGCGGCTGGTTCGGACATACGATTGTCGCGCCGCTCATTCTCAATGGCTATCTGAAATTCCCCAAGAACGTCGGTCCCTTGCCCAAGATGTATGAGCGGCAGGATGCGGGCGGCACGGCCGATGCGTTGCGCGCCGAAATCTTCGAATTCTGGGAACGCCTGCAGGCGGGCGGCGGCGCGCTTCCGCCCCATCCTTACTTTGGCGATGTCGGACCCTTGGGCTGGAGCAAGATTCACCACGTGCATTTTCAGCATCATATGCGTCAATTCAGATTGGCCTAGGGAGAGCAGACCACATGAGCCGGTTGAATCAGGCCTATGCGGAGGAAGCCGCCCGGCGTCTTGCTGCACTTCAGCCAGACGCGAAACCAAAGTGGGGCAAGATGACCGTGCCTCAGTTGTATGGCCATTTAACGGCGGCCGTGCTGTACAGCATGGGCGAGGGCAATGCCATGCGGGTTCGCGGCAAGGCCGCGACGCGCTTCGTCTTCCGCCCCTTGATACTTAATGGATGGTACAAGATCCCGCGGAACATTCAATTGCCGCGGCCAAAGGACAAGCCCGCCCCGCCCATGGCCGAAGGCACTCTCGAAGAATTGTCCGCGGCCATGACCCGTTTCGTCGAAGCCGCCGACAACGGCAAGAGTCCATCCCACCCCCATCCCTTCCTGGGCGACATCGGCATCAAGGGCTGGCAGAAGTTCCACTACCGCCACTTCGAGCATCACTTAGAGCAATTCGGAGTCTAGGCATATGCCGGGAAGCGCATCAGGCTTCCTTCCGCCAGCGTGAAGCTCCACATGAACTCTCCGGGCGAATGTGCTAACGTCGCGTGAACAGAGACCATCCAGCAACGAGGGGCATGGAGCATGGCAGAGCAACGGGCGAACCGGCGGACGTTTTTGAAGCGGGCGGCAGCAGCGGCGGCGGGTGCGGCGATTGGGCCCAACATCGTTCCCGCGAGTGCATTGGGCTTGAACGGGCGGACGCCGCCGAGCGAGCGCATCGTGATGGGCTGCATTGGCACGGGCAGCCAAGGCACGGGCAACCTCAAGCATTTTCTCAACTTTGACGAGCTGCAGTTCGTTGCCGTGTGCGATGTGGACGCCAGACACCGGCACACGGCGGCGGCCGTGATTGAATCGAAAGAGGGGCGGGGTACGGTCGCCGAGTATGGCGACTTCCGCGAATTGCTCGAGCGCACGGATCTCGATGCCCTGAGCATTGCCTTGCCCGACCATTGGCACAGCATCCCAGTCATCGAGGCCTCGAAGAAGGGCCTCGACATGTACGCCGAGAAGCCGCTGTCGCTGACGGTGGTGGAAGGCCGCGCCATGGTCAGTGCCGTCGAGCGGGCGGGCATCGTATGGCAGACGGGCAGTTGGCAACGCTCACGGCCCCATTTCCGTAAGGCCTGCGAACTCGTGCGCAATGGCTACCTCGGGACCATCAAGAACGTCAAGGTCGGCTTGCCGACAGGCGGGACCATCGAGCCGCAACCGGTGATGCCCGTGCCCAAACATCTCGACTGGGACATGTGGCTCGGCCCGGCGCCTTGGGCGCCCTATACCGAAGAGCGCTGCCATTGGGACTTCCGCTGGATATTCGATTACTCCGGCGGCCAACTGACCGACTGGGCAGCCCATCATTGCGATATTGCCAACTGGGGCATGGGGACGGAGCACACCGGCCCGGTGGCCATTACCGATGCCAAAGGCGTTTTCCCCAAAGATGGCCTATGGAACACAGCCGTTTCGTACTACTTCAAGGCGCATTTCCCGAAGGGCGCCTCGCCCGTCGCGCCGGATGGCTTCACCATGGAAGTCTGCAACGCACACGAAGATACCGGCTTCGTGATGGGCTGCATCTTCGAGGGGACCGAGGGCACGCTCTACGTTTCCCGCGGCGACACGCTCGAGTCCGACCCGGCCAACCTCGTCGACATCGACATCCCGCAGGATGCGATTCGACTGTATGACAGCAAAGACCATGCGCAGAATTTCATTGACTGCGTGTATTCGCGGAAAGAGACCATTACGCCTATCGAGCCGGCACACCGGGCCATCACCATCGCGCATTTGGGAAACATCGCCATGCAGCTCGGGCGCGACCTCGAGTGGGACCCATGGCTCGAGCGCACCACCGATCCGCAGGCCAACCGGAAGCTGAAGCGGGCCATGCGCGCGCCCTGGCGGCTGGACATTGCGTAGTTTAGAGCCATAACTGCTATCTTCGGTCCAAGAGGGGAGACACCATTTATGAACCGCTATGCAGTCACCGCGCTGATGCTCGCCGCCTTGGCGGTATCCGCCTGCCAGACCATCGAGCCGAACATTGGCGAGCCGCATTCGCCGCCGGGCACGGACGCCGCGCTTGACGCCGTGGCCACCTGGAAGCACGGCGAGAGCCGCGCCGCCCTCACGGCGATCGAGGACATGGTGCGCGATGCCATGGGCCAGCCAGAACAGGAGCGCGCCCTCGCACTCGCCATGGCCGATATGCTCGACGACCCCAATGTGACGCCTGATGCCAAGATGTTTTTCTGCCGCAAGATCGCCGAAATCGGCGGGCCGGAAGTCGTGCCCCATGTCGCCCCGCTGCTGACGGAAGATGACACGCACGACATGGCGCGCTATGCCCTCGAGCCCATTCCTGGGGACGAAGTGGACCAGGCCTTTATCGATGCCCTCGGCGGCGCGGACCCTGCGGCGAAGGTCGGCCTGGTCAACAGTTTGGGCGCGCGTGGCGTCACCGAGGCGGCGGACGACATTCGTCCGCTGACAGACTCGAGCAACGCCGAACTGGCGCAGGCCGCGCGCTCGGCCCTGGCCAAGCTCGGCCCGTAATCTACCGGAGGAGGCATCGGCGGCATGAAGCGCGCACTCGTTTGCGGCGCAGGCGGATTCATCGGGCATCACCTTGTGCGGCGCCTCAAGCAGGAGGGCTACTGGGTGCGCGGAGTCGACTTGAAGCGCCCGGAGTACACCGATACCGATGCAGACGAATTTCGCCTGCTCGATTTGCGCGAACAGAACCAGTGCGCAGCGGCCTTGGCTACCGGCGGCGAACCTTTCGACGAGGTCTACCAGCTCGCGGCAGACATGGGCGGCATGGGCTTCATCCATTCCGCCGAGTGCGACATCATGCACAACAGCATGCTCATCAATGTGCACATGACCCGCGCCGCCGCCGATGCCAAGATTCCCCGCTACTTCTTCTCTTCGTCGGTGTGCATTTACCGCGACATGAAGCACGGCGAGCCGCCGTTAACCGAAGACGATGCGTACCCCGCGCTGCCCGACAATGAATACGGCTGGGAAAAGCTGTACAGCGAGCGCATGGCCATGGCCTATGCAAGGCACACGGGCATGCAGGTACGGATCGCCCGCTTTCAGAATTGCTACGGCCCTGAGGGCACGTGGCGCGGCGGACGCGAAAAGGCCCCTGCCGCCCTGTGCCGTAAAGTCGCCGAGGTAGACGACTGCGGCACGATCGACGTATGGGGCGATGGCACGGCCGTGCGCAGCTATACCTACATCGAAGATATGCTCGATGGCATCCGCCTGCTGATGGACTCGGAGCTTGGGGGGCCGGTCAATATCGGCTGCCCCGAGTATGTCAGCGTCGATGCGCTCGCCCAATGCATCGCCGAGGCGGCGGGCAAGACCATCCACATCAACCACATCGAGGGCCCCGTCGGCGTCGAAAGCCGCAACTTCAGCAATGCCCGCATCGAGTCCATCGGCTGGCAATCCCAATGGCCCCTCAAGCGCGGCATCGAGCAGACCTACCGCTGGGTCGAGCGCCAAGTCCGCCAATACGAAGGCGCCGCGAAGTAGCCGAGCAGTCTCTTTACAGGAACACGGAGAGCGCATCCAGCGAGCGATAGAAACTGCGCAGCCGGCCTGGCAAGTGAAGCAAAATGGTAGCGACTCAGCTGTTGCGATTTCATTGCTGACACGATAAACGTGTACGAAAGGCGCGCCAGGTGTAGCGGTTCTTCGTTGGTTCTTTCTTCTTTTTCAAGAAGAAAACAACAGGGGGCGCACACCTTTCACATCGCCACCGTCCGAGCCGCGAAGGCCGCCGCCCGTCTTGCGCGAAGGCCTCCGCGGCCGTGGAGCGACCGCTATTTCTTGGCAGTGCTTTCCTCGGCTCGCTCGGCATCGGCTAGGGCGCCCAGTGCAATGCCGGTATTCGGATCGACTTCGAGATTGAGATTTTCATCTGGAACCGTGAAGAAGATGAAGCCATCCATCATCTCGTCTTCGGTCTGATCGCCCCGCGGAACGGCGCGGCTTGGGTCGGGGTTGTAAGGATTGAACGCGCTGTTGTCGAAGTGACCGACCGTTTCGACGCGCGTGCCCTCCGGCAGAATGTGCCCGGGCTCATACTCATAGCCAAGCTGCCAGTCAAAGTTATACGCCGGGATGCTCAGCAGCCGCTTGCTGTCGCCGTTCGGCAGGTGCGCCCAGAAAGTGGTGTCGCGTCCACGCAAATGCATGTGACTGAACAGGCCATAGATTTCCGCATCATGCGGGAGCGTGCGGTCCTTGGCGATCCGGTACATCGGGTCATGCGGCGCGATCTTGAACCCCTTTGCGCTCATGAGGCGGTAGTGCAATTCGCGGCGGACGGTTTCCTTCGCGAATTTGAAGCCCACGCTCATGCGGATCTTCTCGGGCTTCCCAGTGGTGACGTAATGCACTTGCAGTGCGAGCAAGACATTGGCCGGCAAACGCAGCGCGACGCCGTCTTTGAGGATCATCGGCCCGCCGCCGGGGACCAGACCAGAGAGGAAATTCTGATCGACGATGAAGTTGCCGCCCTCGACATACACGAGATTGGCGTGGTGGACCACCCGCGGATTCGACGGTTTGATTTCGATGCCTTGCACCCAGCGCTCTTCCTCGAACACATCCGGCAAGAACACATAATGATATTCCACCGAGCCGGTGGCGGGTACTTCAAATTCCTCGCCTTCCGTGGTCACGAAATCGGGCGTGCCCATTTGCCACTCCGCGGTTCCAAATTGCGGCGGCTCAGGGGCGGCGGCCAGGTCTCCAGGAGGCGCTCCGAGATCGGCCCATTGCACGATGCGCAGGCGCTCTTCATCGGTGATGGTGGGATGGTTCGTTATCGGATAGCCATCAGCGGCGAACCATGGCGGCATGCGCTCCAGCTCGACCACCTCGGCCACGATGCCGGCCTTGCGGGAGACCATGCGATAGCTGTCCAGCGCGAAGGGCGCCGCGGTGCCATCACGGTGACACTCGACGCAATGCTTGTTCAGGATGGGTGCGATGTGTTCGGAGTAAGTTAGCTCAACCTCAGGCTTTTTCAGAACGGGCTTCATGATTTTGCAGCCGTCGACAGGAGTCTCCGCGACGTTAGGGCCGCGTCCAGCAAGCACGGCTTCGATTGCGTCGCGCAAGTTGTGTTCGCTGGCTTCAGGACGCGCGCCCCCCAGCCGGTATTGATCATCTACACGGCCCCGGTAGCGCAGGCGCATGTCTTTGTCGAGCACGACAACTTCGGGCGTGCGCGTCGCGCCCACTGCATCGGCCGCCCGGCTATAGAAGTCCTTGGCCAGATGGAAGGTCAGTTCATATTCGAGCCATTGCTCGCCCACATCAAGGATGCCCTCGCCTGGCATCACGTTTACGCCAATGAATACGACGCCCTTATCCTCGAATTCCTGGTGTAACTGCTCGACCTTGGGCAGATAGCGTTGCACGAGCGGACAGGTCGTGGAGGTAAACATCAGCACGTATGCCTTGGCGTCATCACCGAACTCGTCGAGCGAGCGCTCGAGAAACCGGACATCGTGAAACCGGATGCCCTCGATGGTTGCGCCGATAGCGGGTTTATCGAGCAGTGCCGGCTCTTGCTGAGCGTAGCTCGTTGCGCCAATCAGCAGCCCCAGTGCGGCGAGCATGTATCGTTTATTCAGCATCTTACGTTGAACTCCCTGCGATTCGTGCGGCGCTACCGTGCTCCCCGTTTATGCTCACGCCCTTGCCATCACACAATAGCTACGAGACGGTAGGAATGACCAGACGGTTTCAGACCTCGTTGCACTTCTCTTGGCGCGACACAATAAACGACGCCCGGGCGAATGTCCAGCCTTTTCGCCCGGGCGCTAGAATGTAAGCTGTTTTAAGACTAGCTCTTACGAACCGTCAGCCGCGCTGCCTTCAGCATCTTTGTCTAGCTCACGTTCAATGGCGGCGACAACTTCAGGCGCGTCTGGCTTGGTGCGCGGGTCAAAACGCGCCGCGACACGCCCATCCCTGCCTACAATGAACTTCTCGAAATTCCATTGAATGTCCCCGTCGAAGCCTTTGTTCTCCTCGGCGGACGTGAGTTCCTTGTACAGCGGCGATTGGCCGTCGCCCTTGACGGATATCTTCGCCATCATGTCGAAGCCGACATCGTATTTCGTTGTGCAGAACTCCAAGATTTCTTGATTTGTGCCGGGTTCCTGACCCATAAAGTTGTTTGCCGGGAAGCCCACGATGCGCAACCCCTTTTCGCTGTATTCTTCGTGCAGCGCCTGCAGCTGTTTATATTGCGGCGTCAAGCCGCACTTCGATGCAACGTTTACGATCATCATCACGTCGCCCTTATATGACGACAGGTCAACCTCTTCTTCCGTGATGGTCTTGACCTTATGGTCAAGCACATAGGCGCCGCGCGCATCTTCTGCCGCCATCGTCACTGTTGCCGCTCCCAGCAGCATGGCGAGTGTTCCACCTATGCCGCCAATCCATTTGCCCCTCTTCATCGCTAGCCCTCCACGTCGCAGTCCAAGCTGCCGCTATGCATGCCCTTAGCATTGATGATACATATCGCGAACAGCTTGGCACGAATGAATCATTCCGTGTCGGGTGTTCCCCCCATTAGAGGAGGTTAGTCATGGCGTTATCGATTGATAAAGGAATTCGTGATCTCTGCACCTCGTCGGAAACCACGCACGGAGTTCGGGTTACGGCGCAAAGCTTTTACGTGCCGCAAAGCTCTAAGCTGGATGCAATGCACTATTTTTTTGCTTACGAGATCACGATCAGCAACGAGAGTGTGCAGCCGGTCAAACTGCTCCGGAGGTTCTGGCAAATCATGGATGGAACGGGCCGCTTGCAAGTCGTTCAAGGTGAAGGGGTTGTGGGCGAGCAACCGACCATCGAGCCGGGGCAGCGTCATACCTACCGCTCCTTCTGTCCCTTGCCGGCGCCCTATGGCGTCATGCGCGGGGCCTACATCATGGAGCGGCCTGATGGCGAAACCATCAACGTGGAAATCGCACCCTTCCAACTCATTTATCCGGGAATGCTGAATTAGCCCGCTGCCTTGCCCGTTGCCACATCTCCGAATGCTGCGCTTTTCCAGATTCCCCCGTAATAACTGTTGACACGAGCGGCGAATGCACCGTACACTTCCGAGTGTAACCCGCTCGCCATGCCTGCAGGGGGGCTCTGGGCTATGGATCATCATTCCGAAGAATCGACAGCCGCGCCTGGCGATCTCGGCGAGATCGCCGAACAACTCGAACGGTCAGTGTCTACGTTTGCGTCGGAGAGTACCGCCGCGAGCCAGCGATTGACCGACGAGTTGGTGAAGGCGCGCGACCTGCTCAACACAATCAGCAGCGGCGCGGCATCGCATCACGAGTCGCTGGGCGACACCGTGCGCGCCCTGCAGAGCGACATCAATGCCTTGCGTGGCAGCTTGGGAGGGGCGGGCGACGGCGCCCGGGTGGCCGAGCTTGAAGAGCAACTGGCTGCCGAACAAGGCGGGCGGGCGCACGCCGAGGAGCAGCTCGCGCAGGCAAGCAGCAAAGC
>CAZLBS010000117.1:8554-8766 GCA_964557505.1 uncultured Nitrospiraceae bacterium
AAGCCGCAGAAGCAGAGCAAGCGGCCCACGCCCTGCGCGAACAAGTGAGCGCGCTGGAAGCACGCGCGGCTGAGGCGGAATCGGCGCGTTCGGAAGCGGACGCCAAACTTCCGGAACTAGAAGCCCGCCGCTCAGAACTCGAGCAGCGTGTAGTCGAGCTGGAAGCGGCACTCGCCACGGCGGAGACCGCGCGCAAAGAGGCCGAGGAGCAG
>CAZLBS010000118.1:0-8740 GCA_964557505.1 uncultured Nitrospiraceae bacterium
GTGGGTGGTACTTGCCGAGCGCTTCACCCACGATGCCCGCGCACTTGCGGTGCGCCCGGTTGAAGGGCAGCCCCATCTCCTGCATCACGTACAGAATGCGCCGGTGCACCGGCTTCAACCCGTCCCGCACATCAGGCAACGCACGGCTCACGATCACGCTCATGGAGTAATCCATGAACGCCGTCCGCATCTCCTGCTCAATCGTTATCGGCTTGATGTCGCTTCCGGCCATGAATGCCTTCCTGTCTTATGCCCTGCCGCCGATGCTAGAACGGCGCCATCTCGCTCTTGGGTGAGGCTACACATCCAGGTTTTGCACCTCGGGTGCGTGGCGCTCGATGAATTCTTTGCGGGGCTCGACGAGATCGCCCATGAGGGTCACGAAGAGGTCGTCGGCGTTGGCCTCGTCTTCGGTGCCTACTTGGAGCAGCGTCCGCCGCGCAGGGTCCATGGTGGTCTCATGGAGTTGGTCCGGGTTCATTTCACCCAAACCCTTGTAGCGCTGAATGTTGAATCCCTTCTGCCCAGCCTCAAGCAGATGATCGCGCAGCACGAGGAGGTTGTCGGTTTCGTATGCTTCGACGCCTTCTTTTTCGGGCTCGACGATAAACGGAGGTTCGCCGATGGCCTCGAGCGGATCCATATGCGTCTGCAAGCTCTTGAACTCATGGCTCTTGAAAAACGCCAGGTCCACCTCGTGCGGCAAACGGACGCGTTTTTCTTGCTTGACCGAACCGTTGCCGCCCGCCGCGCCGTTGCCGTCAAGCTCAGGTTCTTCGCCCAGTTCTTCCTGGACATAAGCGGTGTTGATGACGGACGCCTCGGCTCCGAAGAGGTCATGCAATTCAGGATCGGTCAGGAGCGACGGGTCGCGCTGCTTCGATTCGTCGAGAGCCATGGCGCGCTCGACCATCTCATGCGTAACGCCGTATACGCGGTGCAACCGGCCAAGCATGCGGTCGCGATCTTGCGCCGCGCGGATGGCCCGTGTGAGCGTCTTCAACTCGACGGGCTGCCGCGTGCCCTGATGTAGCGCCGTCACCTTCACATCGCTGAGTATTTCGTCGAAGATGAACTCTTGGAATTCCGCCTCGTTAATGACGTACCAGTGCTTCTTGCCTTTTGAGACGCGGTAAAGCGGGGGCTGGGCAATGTAGAGGTGGCCGCGCTGAATCAACTCCGGCATTTGCCGGAAAAAGAAGGTCAGCAGCAGGGTGCGAATGTGCGCCCCGTCGACGTCCGCGTCCGTCATGATGATGATTTTGTGATATCGCAGCTTCTCATAGTCGAAGTCGTCTTTTCCCACCCCGACGCCTAGAGAGGTGATGAGCGAACGAATCTCGCCGTTGTTGAGCATCTTGTCGACGCGGGCCTTCTCGACATTCAGCACCTTGCCGCGCAAGGGCAGAATTGCCTGGAAACCACGGTCGCGCCCTTGCTTGGCCGAGCCGCCAGCGGAGTCGCCCTCGACGATGAAGATCTCGGTCTTGGAAGGGTCTTTTTCCGAGCAGTCCGCAAGCTTGGCCGCCTGGCCCAATGTATCGAGGGGGGTCTTGCGGCGGGTCAGGTCGCGCGCCTTGCGCGCCGCCTCGCGTGCCCGTGCGGCATCATGCGCCTTGCTCACGATCTTGTTGGCGGTGGTCGGGTTCTCTTCGAAGTACGTCGCCAGCCCTTCATAGACCGCTGAGTGCACGAGGCCCTGCACCTCGCTGTTGCCCAGCTTCATTTTGGTCTGGCCTTCAAACTGAGGGTTGGGGATGCGCACGCTGATGATGGCCGTCAGGCCTTCGCGCGTATCGTCCCCGCTGATGGTCTGGCCTTTGCCTTTGTTGTTCTTCTTGGCGTAGTCGTTCAGCGCCTTGGTCAAGGCGGAGCGGAAGCCGCTAAGGTGCGTGCCGCCTTCACGGGTATTGATGTTGTTGGCGAAGCTATGCACCTTGTCGTTGTAGCTTGTGTTGTATTGCAGCGCCACCTCGACCTGGATATTGTCCTTCTCGACTTCCAGGTACGCCGGCTTGCGGTGAAGCACTTCGAGTTTTTTGTTCAGGAACTGCACATACTCGAGGATGCCGCCCTTGTACAGCATGACCTCCGGCTCATCTTCGACGCGCTCGTCTTCGAAGATGATCTTGAGGCCCTTGTTCAAGAAAGCCAACTCGCGCAAGCGGCCCTTCAATATCTCTGAATCGTACTCGGCAACTTCGAAAATGTCCGGGTCGGGATGGAAGGTGACGCGCGTGCCGGCCGTCTTGGCTTTGCCCTGCTTTTCCAGCTTCTTGTCGACCTTGCCGCGCTTGAAGCTCATGAACCAGACATGTCCGTCGCGCTTCACTTCAACTTCGCAATAGTCCGACAGCGCGTTCACGCAGGACACGCCGACGCCATGCAGGCCGCCCGATACTTTGTAGCTGGAGTTGTCGAATTTCCCCCCCGCATGGAGGACGGTCATCACGACTTCAACGCCAGACTTGCCCTTGAGCTTCGGGTCCTTGCTCTTGTCGACGGGAATGCCGCGCCCGTTGTCTATCACCGACACGCTGTTGTCGATGTGGACAGTCACCTTGATCTGGTCGCAATAACCGGCGAGGGCTTCGTCTACCGAGTTGTCCACCACCTCATAGACCAGGTGATGCAGCCCACGTACGCCGGTGTCGCCGATATACATTGCCGGGCGTTTGCGCACCGCCTCCAACCCTTCAAGCACCTGGATGGAAGCGGAGTCGTAAGTATGTTCGGCCATTATGGTTACCTCAGATAGGGAGGGTCATCCCCCACGGCCCTCTGCTGACTGGAACAGCATACCAAAAACGGCTGCGGAACGCAACGCGAAGCCCCTACATTTTGGGGATTTTGCCCAGTAAGAACACGTCATATTGTGGATGCGGGCCTGAATCGCGGCCATCAGGACATTTCTGGCCCGCGTATGCCGGGAGACGCGGCCACGGATTCGGATGGCCAAGCCGAGCAGTCAGATTCCGGCGGTCGCGGCGTCAAGCCGATGTGGGCGCAGCGACGGCGGCAGATAGGGCAGCGGAGCCCGCGCGAGATCCTATCCGCGGGGACGCAGGGAGGTAGATTCTCAGCCAAGTTCCGAAGGTGCTCGGCAGACTCGGCCTTGCATACGCTTTCGTGAGGGGACGACGGACAGGTTACGGCAATTCGCGGATGCGCAGGTTGCGAAACTCAATGGGCGAGCCTTCGGATTCAAGACAGAGATAGCCCGTCGCGGGCGCGCAATTCGTGCCGCCGCTTACCTCGACCCCGTTTACCCAGAGCCGCACCTCGCCGTTGATGGCGCGGATGTAGTAGTGGTTCCACTCGCCGTGCCCATTGGTCGTCTCTTCAGTCGGGAAGCTGCGCTTGCCATTGGGCGCGGCAGGCGGGAACGGCTCCATATCGGCTTCGCCCACCGGGAAGACGTCGCCGTTGGTGGTGAACCAGTCGGGTTCCCGGCCATTGTTCTGGCGGCTCCAAACCTCGGCATAGCCATGATCGAGTATTTGGCATTCAATCCCGTGCGGCAAGCCGCCGGGCTCGAGCCCTTCCATCGATTCGGGGATGGTCCAGAGAAAGATGCCGGAATTGCCGGCGCGGCGAAGGTGCTTCCATTCGACAACCAACTCGAAGTTCGTGAAGGGCTTCGTGGAACGAATGACGCCGACGGGCTTGCCGGTGCAGAAAATGATGCCGTCGTCCCGCCACTCCCACGTATCTTCCCGGCAGTTGACGTTGACGAAGTCGTCTTCCCAGAGCGCCCGCCATCCGGGTCCGGTTCCGTCAATGCGGGCCGACGGGTGGCTATCCGCCGTCGACAGCCCAAGCGGCATAGAAATGGCCAAGAGCATGATGAAGAGCAATGAAACGCTTGACCGGCCCAGTAACCCAAGCATGAGCAAATCTCCCCGAGCTATCGCCTCGCAAGTCTGTAAGCGATGAGTATATACGACCCGGCGTTGAGGGTGCCGGCGCGTTCAGGGGAACACGCACATTGGACGGCCACTGGAAAGGAAAGGCCCCTGCCCAGATTGCTGGACAGGGGCACTAACATGTTCGGTGCAGCCTCGTAAAGGGAGCTGCTAGCTTTATTCAGGCATGCGCAGCGTCACATAGCGCTGCACTTCGCCATCGCGAACGAGCAACAAGAGCGGCTTCTCGGGATTTGCGTTGGAGACGACCTCTTCGAACTCGTTGACGTTGGCGACTTCTTCGCGGTTCACTTCCATGATGAGGGTGCCGCGCCGAATGCCTTTGCGGGCAGCATCGCTGCCACGGTCGACACCTGTCACCACAACGCCCTGCAAGTCTTCATAGCCGAGCTGACTGGCCACTTCGTCGTCGAGATTCTGGACGTTCAAGCCGAGTTCCTGCGTGGAGCGCATCGAGCGGCCCGAAGCCAATTGGCCCATATCCCGCTTTCCGATCGTAATGGTCTTGGTCACGCGTTCGCCGTCGCGCAGCACCGTAATCGCCTTCTCGCTCCCGGGATTGACAAAGGCCACCTCATTACGGAAGTCGTTGCTATCCGTCACAGCCTGGCCATCGAACTCGATGATGATGTCGTCCCGCTGCAGACCTGCATTGTCTGCTGGCGAGTCGGGCTGCACTTCCGCTACGAGGATGCCCGCGTTCATCCGAACGCCAAGGGCTTCCGCCAAGTCTGGCTCCAAGTTTTGGATGACCACGCCAACGAAGCCGCGGGTGACTTCGCCCGTCTCGAGCAATTGCGCCCGCACTTCCTTGACCATATTGATGGGGATCGCGAGTCCAATGCCCATGTTGCCGCCCGTGCGGCTGAAAATCGCCGTGTTCAGTCCGACGACCTCGCCATCGAGATTCAACAGGGGCCCCCCCGAATTGCCCGGGTTGATGGCTGCATCCGTTTGGATGAAGTCTTCGTAATCGAGAATGCCAATGCCGCTTCGCCCGCGCGCACTCACGATGCCTCCCGTAACGGAGGACTCGAGTCCGAAGGGGCTGCCAATCGCGACCACCCATTCCCCAACGCGCAGGTTATCCGAATTCCCCAGGCGTACCGAGGGCAGGTTATCCGCTTCGACACGCACCAAGGCCACGTCGGATGGCGGGTCAGACCCCACCACATCGGCTGTGAAGATTCGGCCATCGCTGAGCGTGACCTCGACGGTATCGGCATCGCCAATCACATGATGATTGGTGACGATGAGTCCATCGGCCGAAATGATGAAGCCCGAGCCCTGCCCTTCGCGGCGCCGCGGCGGCATGTCGCCCCGTTCAGGGGGGAAATTGAAGAAGCGCTCCAGCCCTTCCGGAAGATTGAAGGGGAGATCCATCTGGCCGCCATCGACGACGCGCTCCACGCGAATGTTAACGACGGCAGGTTCAATATCGGCAACGACCGCCGCGTAGGCATCGCTTAAGCCGCGCAGAGTCGCCAGGGCGGATTCATCTTGAGCATAAGCGCGCTCAGGCTGAAACACGAGGATGGCGGCTCCGAGCATGATCAGTGCGGCGGCCGTGCCTTGGAAACGGCCCGGCCAACCTGTGGAGCCACTTTGAATCTTTCTCATCATCAGCTACTACTCCTTTCACGTTACGTGATCTCAGATACAGGGTAAGCGTCTTCGAGTGCACGGCAGCACGCTGCGTGCCAGGCTATCCTGTAAAGCTAAGCCAACAAGTGGCAAAAACTTACACAAGCCGCTATCGATACGCCAAGGCTCCCATGCGAGCAAATCCGCTCGAGCGCTCCGCATATGGGGTATTTCATCACGGCACTTGCCGTTACGCGCCATCAAGCCGGACGAGACTTACCCGGCGAATGAACCACCGAATAGCATGCCGAGGCGTGGCACGCGCCGCAATGGAAGGGATAACAATAACGATCGGCCATGCATTTGCATAACGTCTGACACGCAACGTTGCCGGCGGCCCCGGAACTCGAGAGGCCGTGAGGAATGGATTCGCCGGGGCGCCAAGCAGCGATTATTCGCCCGATGCTGGCCGTCGTTCTTCGACAGTCCGCGCGAGTGGTACTATCTCACCGTCATGGTGTTCTTGGGACGAAGCCCCAAAGCCGGTGCGATGTTGGTTCCCCGGACGCCGCACCGGGCACTCGGTGAAGTGCTTCGATTCAGCTACGTCATCGTCCGGCGTCAGGATCACGTAGGCCGTGTAGCCCCCGCGCAGCGCCCGCTCGGCGACTTGACAGCGCAACGTGCTGACGAAGCGTGTCCGTGTGCTTTCATTGGGGTGGCAATACAGGACCGCTTCCCGCGCATCCAGCCGATACAGCAGTGTTCCCCTCATCCAGCAAGCCTTTCCGTCGCTCCACACCTGGGCAGCAGTATAAATGGTTTTCCCTTTTTCCACAACCATTCACAGGTTATCCACAAACACGGGATAGGAAACACAACTTATTGCAATGATTTGCCTTACAGATAATGTAAACCATGTTGCACTCCATCGATTTTGCTAGAAATGTGTTCAGACCTGCGCCACAAGTGTGACCTTGTGCGTGATCACTCCTCGTCGCGCACGGCGCCTAGTTCAGCAGCAATGAGCCCCAGAGACCGGTTCCGGCGCGGCAGCTTTCGCCGCGCGCAGTATTCTGTTCCAACCGGGATGCGCCTCCATGGCTCTGTATGTTAAGTACTTGCACGTTCGAAAACGGCTACACCTAAGGAAAGAACCCCATGGCAAAACGTTTGTTCCCCGCCCAGTCCCGATGGCACGTTTGTTCTGCAGCGGCGTTCCTCGTTGCTTGGAGTGCGATTGGCCTTCCGGCAGCGGCAGAAGATGCCCCCCAATACGACTTCGAATCGATGACGCTCGACAATGGCCTGCAGGTCATCACCCTCGAAGACTTCTCGACGCCGATCGCAGCCGTTCAGGTTTGGTACAAGGTCGGTTCAAAAGACGAGAATCCCAACCGTCAAGGCTTCGCGCACATGTTTGAACACATGATGTTTCGCGGAACGGAGACGCTGGGCCCCGAGGAACACTTCGCCCTCATACGTGAAACGGGCGGCTGGTGCAATGCCTTTACCAGTTTCGACTACACGGCGTATGTGAACCTCGTCCCGTCGAATCAAGTAGACCTGGCGCTCTGGCTTGAGGCGGAGCGAATGATGTTTCTCGATGTTTCGGAAGAGCATTTTGAAACGGAGCGGCGCGTGGTGGAAGAAGAGCGGCGCATGGGCTTGAACCGGCCGTATGGCGCCGTGTTCGAGCGCGTGCTTCCGACGGTCTTTCAGAAGCACCCCTATCAGTGGACGCCGATTGGGCGCATCCCGCACTTGCGTGCCGCGGACATCTCCGAACTGAAGCACTTCTGGGATACGTACTATGTCCCGAACAACGCAGTTGTAATCGTCGCCGGCGCCATTTCGCATGACGATGCCCAGGCGAAAGTGGAAGAGTATTTCGGGTGGATCCCCTCGATGCCGGAACCGCCGCGCGTCACCGTTGACGAACCTGTGCAAGACGCCGAGCGCTCGATTACGATTCAAGAGCGGCTGGGCAGCGTGCCTTTGGTACGGTACATGTACCGCGGGCTGCCAGCTAGCCATGACGATGCCGTAGCGCTGGAATTGTTGCTGGACATCCTGGGCGGCGGTGAAAGCAGCCGTATCTACCAGGCGCTCGTGAAGGAGCAGCAAATCGCGCAAGAGGCCTATGCCTTCAATTGGTCGCTGGAGCAGGAAGGGGTCTTCTTCATTGGCGCCGAATTGTCGAGCGGCGGCGGCGGGAGCATCGCGGAGGCCTTCGAGGCGCTCGACGCCCAAGTGCAGGAGATTGCTGAAGAGGGCGTCTCGGAAGACGAACTCGAGAAAGTGCGCAACCAGAAACTGCGTGAAGTCGTCACCTCGCAGCTCGAAGTCTATGCGAAGGCCCGCACGCTCGGGCAAATCACCATTGAAGAGGGCAGCCCCGAGGCCATCAACGATTTGGTCGACTCCGTGCGCAATGTCACCGTCGAGGATATTAGCCGTGTCGCCGAAGAATACTTTGTTGCCGAGCGCCGCACGCGCGTGGTGGTCGAGCCGAATCCGGAATTCGAGTATGACCCGACGGCCGATGCGGAACCCGCGGAGTACAGCCCGCCCTCTGATCGCACATTTAACAAGGCGGGCATCGAGCGGCCCGAAGCGTTTGGCACGGAGCCTCCAATGGCCGACTTGCTCGACCATTTGCCGACAACGGAGATCAAAACGGCGACCCTAGAAAATGGGCTGACCGTTGCTGTGGCGCCCAATCATGAGGTCCCGTTTGCGACCCTTCTGCTTGGCGTGAAGCACGGGGCCAAGACGGAGCCAAAGCCCGGCGCCGCGGCAATGGCCATGAGCATGTTGACGAAGGGTACTGAAAACTATACATCGGCGGAGCTTGCGGAGAAGCTCGAGAGCAATGCCATCGATTTGGACGGCAGCGCTGATATGGACTCCGTCCGGGTGTCAGCATCTTCGCTATCGGACAAGCTGCCCCTGGCCATGGAACTGCTGGCTGAAACGGTGATGCGGCCGAACTTTCCGGGGGATGAGTTGGCGGTGCTGAAGGAGCAAACCAAGAACAGCCTGGCCATTCGGGCGCGGGACGCCAACTACCTCGCAGATCTCGAGTTAGACGAGCAGCTTTTCGGCGAGCATCCGTACGCCCGTCCAGTGCGCGGCCAATTGGGAGACATCGACCCATTGACGCCGGAGGTGCTTTCCGCATGGTGGGCATCGGCGGCGCAACCGAAAGATGCGACGCTGTACATCGC
>CAZLBS010000119.1:0-8712 GCA_964557505.1 uncultured Nitrospiraceae bacterium
GCCGTCGTCAAAAAGGGCGCGAAAGCGTTCCTCTGGGAGAATGGCGCCGGGGGCGTAGGGATTGGCCGGCGAATCGCTCGCGCAGACCACTACGATGCAGCCAGCATCGCGGCGAAGGATCAATGCCGCGGGTACAGCCATCACTTGCGCCAGCAAATCGGCTTGGGCTTGCCACGTGGGCAATAGATCATGAGGCGGAATGAGATCATTGGGTTCGGGGGGCGCTTCGGTCACGGTTGGCAATGCTCCTTACTCTCGTGCAATAAGCCGCCGTAGCCCAACGGCTGTTGCAGTCATCAAAAGTGTACCCCCCGCTGCGAACCCTATGGCTCCATTCAGACGAAAACTCCGTGACGGTTGCATGACGGCCCGCGGGGCTGTGCTACTGTATGGGCTTGGAGCGGATGAGCCGCAGCTATTTGAAAGGGGATGAAGCCATGGTTTCGCAATGCGTCAAGTTTGCGGTGTTGGTGTTGGTTGTTTCGCAGGCGGCGCCTGCGCCATCTGCTGGCGCATCGGAGCCGCCCCCGATGACGGAACACCCGGACAGCTCCGAATGGGAGCGGCTGTTCGCGGCGGATTTCAGCAATGCCGAGGGGGCCCGGCGCGTGTGGGAGTGGACCGAGGATGACGTGTTGACCGCAAGCCGTGACCGGGCCATTTGGACCAAAGCGTCTTATGACGATTTCGTTCTTGACCTTGAATTCAAGACGGAGCCTGGCACGAACAGCGGGGTGATTGTCTATTGCAGCGACCCGGGCAATTGGATTCCAAACTCGGTAGAGATTCAAATTGCAGACGACTACGCGGAGAAGTGGGCGAATTCACCGGAGTCCTGGCAATGCGCCGCTTTCTTTGGCCACAAGCCGGCAGACAAATCGCTGGTGAAGGAGCCCGGCGAATGGAACCGCATGACGGTGCGGTGCATGGGCCCCATCATCGAGGTCGTGTTAAACGGTGAACCTGTCAACCGCATGGACATGCGGAAATGGACTTCGGCGGAAACCAATCCTGACGGCTCTGAAATACCCGAATGGCTAAGCAAGCCGAAGGCGGAATTGCCCACGCAAGGTCATATCGGCTTGCAAGGCAAGCACGCGGAGGCCGGGATTTTTTTCCGGAATCTGAAAGTGCAAAGGATCGAGTAGCGTTCGACAGATGATCCGCACGTTCCTATAATGCGGAATTCGGGGGTTGAAGGCAGACACCGCAGGCACGGCAACTGGGCGAAGGAGGGAGCACCGCATGGCAAAAAAGCCGCTTAACGTCGCACTGTTCGGCACGAAGTTTATGGGCAAGGCGCACAGCAATGCGTACCGGCAGGTCAACGCATTCATGGACCCTCCGCAGCCCTTGCACATGAAGGTGCTGGTTGGGCGGGACCCGGACGACACGGCCGCGGCGGCCGTGAAACTCGGCTGGGAAGAATGGAGCACGGATTGGAAGGCGGTCATGGCGCGGGACGACATTGATCTCGTGGACATTTCGACCCCGGGCTATCTTCACGCGCCGATGGCCGAAGAGGCAGCCAAGCAGGGCAAAGCCATCTTGTGCGAAAAGCCTCTCGCCAATACGCTGAAAGAAGCCAAGGCCATGCATAGCGCCGCGGCGAAGGCGGGCGTGCCCAATATGTGCGGGTTCACCTACCGGTATGTGCCCGCGGTGATGACCATTAAAAACATGGTGCGCAATGGCGTGCTGGGCGACATCTATCACTTCCGCGCTGCGTACTTGCAAGACTTCATAATGGATCCATCGTTCCCGCTCATTTGGCGCTTGCAAAAGAAGTATGCGGGTTCAGGCGCGCTTGGCGACATTGGCGCGCACATCGTGGACATGTGCCACAACATTCTCGGCATGCCCATCGCAGAGGTCTGCGCGGCCATGCAAACCTTCATCACCGAGCGGCCAGTGGCGGACGCAGACGACGGGATTGACCGCAAGAAGCGCGCAGGCGGAAAGCCCAAGAAAGGCAAGGTGGACGTAGACGACGCTGTGGCCTTCATTGCCCGCTTCGCCAAGGCCCCGACGATCGCGACCTTTACTGCTTCGCGCTTTTGTGCGGGGCGCCGCAACAATCACACATTCGAGATTTATGGCTCGAAAGGCAGCATTACATGGGACCTCGAGCACATGGGCTTCTTCGAGTACTACAACACGGGGAATCCCGACTTGCAGCAGGGATTCACGCTGGTCAATGCGACGGACCCAGGCCATCCATTTACGGAGTATTGGTGGCCGCCCGCGCACAACATCGGGTATGAGCACTGCTTCTCCCATGAGGTCTACGACTTCGTGACGCAACTCAAGAAGAAGCGCGTGACCTACCCGACATTCGAGGATGGCGTGAACTGCCAGTCTGTATTGGATGCCGTCGAACGGAGCGCGAAGAGCAAGAAGTGGGAGAAGGTGTAGCAGGCCGCACGCGGCGGCTTGAAGATTGATATGCACAGGGGCGGCCGAATATGAACGGCCGCCCCTGATTGGGTTTCTTAGAAGTCTTGCTCGTCGCCGGAGAGCGCTAGGACTTTTTCTGGTTCCGCGTGGGAAGGAAGACTCTTGCTACTGCCTTCCTTCGGTGCGGCAAGTTGGCGGCGTTCATACACCTGCCATTGGCTGCCCGTGCCGCGCTTGCTCCGCTGCTGGATAGTTCGGGGCCCGTGCTGCGCATGCTGCTTTGCCGCCGCGGCGCCGCTCACAATGCCTGCCAATACATTGACCATCTCGTTGAGGTCGTTGGCTTGGGCGCTTAGCTCTTCGCTCGCGGAGGCAGATTCTTCGGAGTTGGCGGCGTTGGATTGCGTGAGCGCATCCATCTGCGCAACGGCCGTATTGATCTGATCGATGCCCCGGGATTGCTCGCCGGTTGCTTGGGAAACTTCTTCGGCCAATTGCGCGGCCTTGCGCGTATGGGTGCTGATTTCTTCAAGCAGACCCGCGACTTCCTCGCTTACGTGTACGCCGCTATCGGCGCTCTCGCGGGATTGCTTGATGAGTTCCGCCGTGTTTTTCGCCGCTTCAGCCGAGCGTTGCGCCAGCGAACGCACTTCCTCGGCGACGACCGCGAACCCCTTTCCGGCGTCGCCGACACGTGCCGCTTCGACAGCCGCGTTCAACGCAAGCAGGTTGGTCTGGAACGCAATTTCGTCAATGGTCTTCAGGATCTTTTCGGTCTCGACCGAGGCCGATTTGATTTGGCCAATGGCGCTTTTCATGTTGGCAACGGCGGTACTGCCGCGCTCCGCGGACTGGCGCGCTTCCGATGCGCCGCGGTTGGTTTCACGTGCACTTTCCGCGTTTTGCCGCACGACCGAGGTGAGTTCTTCGAGCGAAGCGGAGGTCTCTTCGAGAGACGATGCCTGTTCGCTGGCGCCTTCGGCCATACTTTGGCTGGACTCCGCGACCTGAGCGGAAGCGGCGGAAACCTGCTGGGCCCCTGCGCGCAAGCCATCGATGACGCGTTGAATGGGATTGCTGATCGAGCGCGCCATCCACAGCGCGAAGGCGGCAATGGCTATGACCGCAATCACGGCGATGCCTGCACTGCTGGCCATGAGCGTGCGCTCAGCGGCCACCGTAGTCGCGTTCATTTGCTGGGCCGAGGCCAAGGCTTCGCCTTCGTCGATTTCCGCCACCATGGCCCAGTTCGTGCCAAATACATTCAACGGAGCGTACGCGGACAGAACAGTGCCTCCGACGTAATCCACGCCCATCGTGACGCCGGTTTGGTTGTCGAGCGCCTTCGCAATCATATCGCTGCGGGCTTCATTGTTCCGCTCGAAAGATGCCTGCACGCTGTATTGCGCGGGATCCAGATACGAGTCGGAGCGCATGAGGAAGTCAGGCCCTACGAGGTACGTCTCCCCTGTGTCGCCCATGCCCGTGCGCTGCTGCATGATGGCGTTGATTTGGGTAAGCGGCATCTGAATGGCCACGGCCAACTCGACCTTGCCTGCATGCATGACGGGCTGAACGAGGAAGGACGCAGGCTTTCCATTGCTGGGTGCGTAAGGAGCACAATCCGCGAATGTGAGTTGTTGGGTTTGTAGACTTTTTCGAAAGGCTTGGCCGAGATTCGAATTTGCATAGGGCCCATCGGCGAAGTTGGTCTGATAGTCCGCCTCTTTGGCGGCGGTATAGAAGCAGTAGCCGTCCGGGTTGATGAGAAACAAATCATAGAGGCCGTAGCCCTCGACATACTTCTCATAAAAGATGCGGCCGTCTTCATCCACCGGACAGAAGGCCTCGGCGGCGTCGACTTCCGCCAAGATGGCCCATTCGAGCCCTTGTACGGTCAGCGGCGCCCACGCGCTCAGCACGGAGTTTCCGTTGTAGTCCTTGACGACGCCCGCTCCACTTTCTCCTGCCAGCGCCGCCTGTGTCGCCTTGGTATCAATGGCCCTGTAGCTGGGTTGGCGAATGAAGCGGCAACCGTGCGGTTCTCGGAATCGAGATAGGAATCGGAGCGCATCAGATTGTCGCTCCCGACCAGGTAGGTTTCGCCGGTTTCGCCCAGACCGCTCCGGTCCGTCATGATTTCGTTAATGGGCTCTATGGGCATTTGCATGACCGCCACGCCAATCGTCTCGCCCTTCGCGAGAATGGGTGAAGCGGCAAAAGAAGCAGGCGCTTCATAAGAAGGCTTGTACGGCTCATAGTCTTTAAGGACGACGGCATCGGCAGCGCTTAAGGCGGCAGCTTCTCGAAATGCCTTTCCAAAGTTCGTATTCGCGTAGGGGCCGTCAACCAGCGAGGTAGCAAAATCGACATCCTTAGAGACGGAGTAAACAATCACGCCGCTGCGCGCATCGACGAGAAAAATGTCGTAGTAGCCAAAAACTTTTCCAGATAGGAGCGCAACGTCTCGTGGTACTTGGCGTGTACGGCGCTGTATTCAGTGCCGTCGCCCGTTCGGGTGAGCAGATGCTTGCTGCCCAACGGGTGCTCGTTTGCCGCGATGTACTGGTACTGCAAATACTTCGCGCTTCCGGGCAAACCAGCCACGAGGTCAGCCGCGTTCAGGTTGGAACCGGGATTGCTTTTTCGGTAGGTGTTGGCAAAAGGGCCTTCGTAGTATTCCTGCAAGGCATTGTTTTGTCCGGCATCGAGCGCGGCGTTTTGCTCTCGCAGCGCCAGAAACGCACGGGAGAATTCGCCCATCGCCGCCGCGACCATCTGGTTTTCGGAAAAGGTCTGCGCCTGCTTGACCGCGGTCTCGAAATACCGCTGTACTGCGCGGCGCTTCATCTCACGCACGGCCACAAGTTTTTCGAAAGCCTCGCTTCGCACCGCGCCGACCGTATCGGTCAGCACATCCATGCCGGTGGCACGCGACTGAAAGTAGCCCTCGATTTGGTCCTTCTTGATATCTCGCACGGCGGCCAGTTGCGCGAATGCGCTCGATTCCAGCGACTGACCTCCGGTATGGCTAACCTCCTCGAGGCCGCTCGAAGCAACCCAATATGCTGCCGAGCACGTAATGGCCAGCGGCACGAGGCCAACCAGGCAAAATCCCAACAATAAACGGCGATTTAGCGGCATACCTGCAAACATGATGCTGCTCCCCCCTCCAGGTGGGTTTGAAGGCAAGCGGCATGGCGCCACTCGCCATATTCCAATGAGACCCCTTCAGGGCGGCGCCCGGTGCTAACATTGCCGCCCTTGCTACCACACCATCAGGGTAGATAACAATTGAGAAGGTGGTCTGAAGGAAGTGTTTTGATTCCGTTAAGAGGCAACATCATGCAAGATGAATAGCGCGGCGCAGGGCTCGTCGGGTTATGCTGCGCGGGGCGTATCGAAACGTGCCGCCCCGCTGGAAGTATGATTACCCGAGGGGGGCAGTAGCGGCGCAGGCGCTGTAACCAGCAAGCGATCTCCTCGCACTACGTAGGAAATGGGTGTGTTCGAAGGACGGCGAACGACTAGGAGGATGCCCGCATGAGGCGATGGATGGCATTTGCAGTGGTGGCCCTGGCCCCTGGCTGGGCGCTTGCGCAGGGATTGGAAGGGAACCAGACGGCAGCGCCGGTGAATGAGCCGGTGCCGGACCCGGACGCGCCAAAACAATACGACGTATCGCCCGAATCGTTGTTGATGGACGCGGCTTCGAACCTGACGGGCATGGATGATTTCGCGGCGGATATCGAGATTGAGCAAAAGGGCGCCAGCAGGGAAGTTTCGTTCGCGTTCAAAATGATGACGAATGACAGTGGTTTGAAGCGGCGGCTTGTGACGCTGCGCGAACCGGCCATGCTCAAGGGCTTGTCTGTGCTGATTCATGACACGGCCGGCGGCGAACCTGAAAAGTGGCTGTACATGCCGCGCTTCAACCGGCTGAGGCGCATGGGCGACCTGGGCGAAGCCGGACCGCTGGCGGGCAACGAGTTCGCCATGGGCGGCGACTTTGGCATTCAAGATATTCTGGCCAGCGACTTCACGATTGAAGGGGAAGACACAATCGATGGCGCCGCGTGCTACATCATCAAGGCGACGCCTCCAGAGGGCTCGACGATGCCGCCCGCCAAGGTGTGGATCGAAATCGACGCGCCGAAGCTGCGCAAGCTGGAGGTGAAGCAGCCAGACGGGTCGCCGCGTGCCACAATCCTTATGTCCTCCTACCAAGAGTTTGACGGCCTGTGGCGCCCGAGCGTGATTGACATGACCAACCATGTCGAAAACCGCGGCGCGATTGCTCGCTTCTCGAATATGTCCTTCAACAATGGCTTTACCGAGAGCGACTTTGAGAAAGAGGGGCTCGAAAAGCTGCGCTAAGCCCGCGGCGCGCAAGGCCGTGGCCGCCGCGGTATTGCTTGCGCTCGGCACGTGGCCGGGCGCCAGCGAGCCATGGTATGAGCCATGGTCGGTCAGCGGCTCGGTGAGTGCCTCAGGGGTCTATTTCCCGGCGGAGCCGCTGTTCACCGCACAAGATTCCCTGCAAGGCCGCGCTTCCCTGCAACTCGAGTTTTAACGTGCGTGGGAAGCATCGAGAACCGGCATGGTGATTGAGCCCTTCGTGCAGGCAGATTCGACCTTTGATGACCCGGTGCGCTTCGACTTGCGCGAGGCTCATTGGTTCAAGCGGGGCGAAGACTACACGATCACAGTGGGCCTGGCGCAGGTGCGGTGGGGCCTCATGGAGACCAAGCGCCTGGTCGACGTGGTCAATCAACTGGACGTCGGCAGCGGCTCTTTGGGTCGTGCCGCGCTGGGCCAGCCCATGGTCAATGTAACGGTGTTCAAGGATTGGGGCGCCCTTGATGTGTATTGGCTGCCTTACGTTCGGGAGCGCCGTTACCCGGGCCTCGAAGCCCGGCCGGGCATCCCAATTGCGATCGATGGCGGCGAATCCGATTACGAGTCTGACTGGAATCAGTGGCATCAGGATTTTGCCGTACGCTATGAAACGCGCCTGGGCGGATTCGACCTGGGCTTGTCGCAATTTTACGGCACGGAACGCGACCCTTCGCTGACGCCGTATATAGGCAACATCGCCTTGGGAGGCGCCGTCGCGGGAGGCGGCGGCGCTGGCGGCGGCGGCTTCCGGGACAATGTGCTCGGTCTCGTCGAAACATCCGAGCCCAACCCGGCGCTGAGCCTGGCCCGCATTGTCCGCGGCGTGCCGTTGTGGCGCCGCGTGCTCGTGAATCAAATCCAGCGGGCGGAGTTGCCCGAGCTTGCCCGCGTCATTGGGCTGGAGCTTCGCCCCGAGTATGACCTGATGTACCAAGCGGGCATCGACCTGCAGACGGAGGTTGCCGGGGCCATCGTCAAGTTCGAAGGAATCTACCGGACCGAACGCGGCGGGCGTGCTTACGCCGCCAGCGTTGGCCTGGAAAGAAGATTGTCCAATGTGTTCGGAACGGGCTACGATATGAGCGGATTGCTGGAGTACCACTTCGAAACGCGCACGGGTAATGTCCGTCCGCCGGTGCTCGGCAACGATTTATTTGTTGGGGCTCAGTGGTCGTTCAATGACCGTCAGTCCACAGCTGTTTCGCTGGGGGCCGTCCTCGACGTGGAACGGGGCAGCGCGGTGCTGGCCGGCAGCCTGCAGCGCCAGCTGGCCCAAGATTGGATAGCACGCTTGAGCATCAACGCCATTACCAACACCGCCGCAGACGACACCCTAAGCTTTGTCGACCAGGACGATGCCGTCCGCCTCGACATTACCTGGTTCTTCTAAATGAACGATGCATCATCTGAGAAGCACGATGCGCCGGGCATGCCTGATGCAGAGGGCCCCGGGCGCAGCGTTAGCCGCGTGACCGAGGCCATTGAAGGCCCTGCAGACGACGACCATGGCGAGCGTCAGCACCGTTCGGTAGGCTTCGTGGTCACGCTCGGCGGGCTGGCTGCCGCGTTTGTTCTGGGGATTCTCATGTATGGCGGCCTCATGATGTTTCGGCGCCCCCCCGCGGAGGCGAGCATTCCCGAGCCGCGCATCTCGGTGACGGCGATGCCCGTGCAGCCGGAAGACGTTCGCGTGACCATTCGGGGGTATGGAGAAACACGGGCTCTCGACACGGTGCCCATCATGGCGAAGGTGTCGGGTGAAGTGGTGGCGGTGCATCCGAGGCTGGAATTGGGGGAAGTGATCGAGCGCGGCGAGACGATGGTGCAAATCGAGCGGACCGACTATGAACTGGCCGTCGAGCAGGCCCAGGCGCAAGTCGCGCAAATGGAGAATCGCCTCACCCGGCTGCGGAAACA
>CAZLBS010000120.1:0-7886 GCA_964557505.1 uncultured Nitrospiraceae bacterium
TGCACCCTCAAGCAGCGAGTGGGCCGTCTACCCATTCGATGAGGGCTTTCCGAAAGCGCCCGTCCAGCGCGTTCAGACGGGGGCGCCCATCACGGAAGTGGCCTTCGTGCGGGAGTTGCGGCCAGGCCGCCCAGCGGTTGGATTGCGCACGGAATCGGCCTTGTGGCTGTTGCGCCCGCATGGGGATGCGGCGCCCTGAACGCAATGCTTAGCGGCTAGCAGGTTCGGGCGCGAGTGGGACAGGCGCGACATATGGAGCCCCGAGCCGCGTCCTCATGGCGCGCGTGATGCGCTCCGCGGCGGATTGATTGCCCCGGTCCCGGTGCAGCCGCGCAAGGTTCAGGCAGGCTTGCCGGTAAATGCCCTCCGCACCGGACGTTTCCGGCAAGTACTCCAGCAATTGAAGGGCATCCGCGATCGCGCCTTCGTAGGAATCAGCCGCTTCAGCAAAGGTTTCCTCGGTTTCATACGCCCGCCCGAGAAGCAGATGCAGCCGCGCGCCGGCAACCGTCGGCGTTTCCGCCTCGGCCAAAGCCTTCTGGGCCGCTTCGATGGCTTCGGCCGAACGGCCGCTTTCCAGCAGAAGCTGCGCGCGCGCAAGGGCCGCCTCCTGCCGGGCACGTTGCTTCTCCTCGCTTACCGCCATCTCTTCGCCGATCTCGAAGGCCCGCTCGGCCCAGTCGGGCCGCGGCTCCTGCTGCGCCAGGAACAAATGCCCCAGCGCCGTATACACTTCCGCTGAAGCCGCCAGCTGATTGCCCCCATGAATCTGACTCAGAATCATACGGACCCCCTCATCGGCGTCGGCTTGAGCCATTGCTTCGCTGGCGAGCACATCTTCGGGACCTGATTCATGCATGTCGCGAATGGCCTGGGCCAACAACTCTTCGGGCGTGACCCGCGCGATGCCATCCGGATTTTGAGGTACCAAGCCTTGGTCCGTAATCCGCGTGGCATCTTCGCCGGGGTCGTTCTCACGCATGAAGAGGCCCATTGCGTTTTCGCGCTCTTTTCCCGGTTCCGCCAAAAAGCGCGCCTGGCTCGCGGGCAGCGATTCCGCCGCCTGCTGCCGGCTGACGATAAATGTCGCAATGATGGCCATGGCGAAGCCGCCCAACACAAGGCCGACGATGATTTTTTGGCTGGTATCCATGGCCTCAAGACCTCAACACGTCTGAATGGGGCGCTGGTCAACTGCCTTCCGCAGGCTCCCCGTTCTCGCCGCTGGCGGTTCCGTCGGGCACTTCCTCGGCAGGCATGATCATCTCACGCACGCGCAACTCGTTGACGACCGAATCAACGCCCCCGACGTTGGCGGCGATCGACTCGGCGGCTTCCTTCTCCTGCTCCGTGCTGACCGTGCCCGTCAGGATGCACCTCCCATTGTCCACCTCTACGTCGAGTTCAAGAATGCTGACATGCCGGTTGAAGAGAATGGCCTGCTCGACCCGTTTCTCGACGGCTTCGTCGGAGATGGTGCCGACCACGCTGTCGACGATGGTCTCGGCCTCGTCGTTCTCGATCACGCTCAAGGCATTGACGACCTGCTTGACGCCCCGCGTTTCGGAGGCCACCTGCGCGATGCGTTCGCGCTGCGCCTCCGAGTTGGTTATGCCGGTGAGCGTGGCGACATTGTTGTGCACCTTCACGCCGAGACGCAGCCCCTTGAACTCGCGGTGATACAGCAGGCGCGAGCGGATAGCCGTGGCCACGCTCGAGTCTTCGATGCGCTGCAGCCAGCCGCGTTTTTCGCGGGGCGGGGCGGGTTCATCGACAACCGTAATCGTATTGATGACTTCGGAGACCCCTTTGGCGCCCTTGGCGACCTCTTCGGCGAGGTCTTTCTGGGCATCATTGTTCACCGTGCCGGACAACGTGACGACCCCATCTTCGGTGCTCGTGCCAATGTTGAAAGGATTGAGTTGCTCGTTCAGCGTCAGGGCGGTCTCGACGCGCGCCGTAACGACGGCGTCTTCCAGTTCGGAGGCAAATGCAGACGGGGCAGCCATGACGGCCGCCCCGCAAAAGACAAGCATCAGCACTCCCGCGTATCGCGTTGGCATGCTATAGAATCCCCATGTCCTGAAGGCCCTTGATGCCTTCGTTCACTTCTTCAGCCGATTTGTGAAGGGCTGCACTCTCCTCATCGGAGATTTCAATCTCGACGATCTTTTCGCAGCCGTTGGCCCCCACAATAACAGGGACGCCCATGTAAATCTCGTTCAAACCGTATTGCCCGGTGAGATACGCGGCGCAGGGGAGCAGTTGCTTCTCGTCGCGAATGACGGCCTGGGCCATGCGCACGGCGCTGGCGCCTGGGGCGTAGAAAGCGCTGCCCGTCTTGAGCAGTGCGACGATCTCGCCGCCTCCCTTGCGGGTGCGCTCGACGATGGCATCGATGCGGTCTTGCGGCATCAGCTTGGTGATGGGAATGCCCGAGACCGTCGTGTGATGCGGCAGCGGGACCATGCTGTCGCCATGCGACCCGAGCACCATGGTATCCACATTCTTCATGCTGACATTGAGTTCCATGGCGACAAATGCCCGCATGCGGGCGCTGTCGAGGCAACCTGCCATGCCGAGCACGCGCTCTGCCGGAAAGCCCAGCTTCTTGAACGCCGTGTACACCATGGTGTCGAGCGGATTGGTCACGACAATCACGACGCTGTCTGGTGCGTGCGTCTTCACGTTTTCGCAGATTTGGGTCATGATGTTGGCGTTTTTCTCGAGCAGGTCGAGACGCGTCATCCCAGGCTTGCGCGGAAGCCCCGCCGTTATGATGACCACATCGGAACCGGCAATGTCCTTGTAGTCATTGGTGCCGGTGACGATGGTGTCGTAGCCGCGAATGGGGCCGGCTTCGGTGAGGTCGAGCGCCTTGCCCTGCGGCAGCCCTTCCACAATGTCCGTCAACACGACGTCGCCCAATTCGAGTTCTGCACAGTATTGCGCCGCTGATGCGCCTACATTGCCTGCACCCACGACCGTAATCTTGAACCGCTTGCCTACTGACATGATCGCAATCTCCTGTGACGCTGCTCCGAAATCCGCTCGCGATTAGGGACTCCCCGTTAATCCATAAGTATATCCAATGGATTTGCGCCCCCGCACCCTGCGAACCGTAGAGCCTGGGCGGGGTCCAATCGGGCAGGCAGTCAACACGTGGGGAGACGCAAGATGACTTGGCGATCGAAGAAGAGCGCGGCCATTTTCGCAGGCGCAGTGCTCTTGATGGCACTAGCCGTAATAGCAATTGCATCATTGCTGCATCCAAACGAAACCTCGGCTGGGAATTCGTGGCACGACCCTGCACCCGCCGCCCCCGAACATGAGCCTTCAGCGCCCATGGCTGAAGATGCCATGGCAATTCTGGACGCCTTGGGCTACGGGGCTGCGGAAGAAGCGGTTGCGCGTAAAGCGCCTTCCGAGCCATCGGGGTATGCCCGCAAGCTCATCCGGGAAGCGGAGATACAGCTCGAGACGGACGACCCGCTTGCCGCGGCCAAGCATGTGACCGGACAAGCCCGGGCGAGCGGGGGATACGTCTTGCGGATGGGCGAGTCGCAAGACAACTACGGGCGCAAGCATGTCTACGCGGTGGTCCGGGTGCCTGGAGATAACCTCGACGCCTTCTTGAATCATGCCCGCTCGCAAGGCGTGGTCCTGAATCAATCGATGCAAACCAGCGACGTCGCCGCCGAATACACCGACGTGGAGGCGCGCATGCGAAACCTCCTGCGGATGGAAGAGCGGTTGCTCGCATTGCTCGATCGGGAGGGCCCACTCGAAGAGGTGCTGCGCGTCGAGCAAGAGCTAGGCCGGATCCGCGGGCAAATCGAAGAGCGCGAAGGACGCCTGCGCTATCTCGATAACCGCGTTGAGTTCGCCACGGTCACCTGCAACTTCCGGCAAAGGGCGCAGCCAGGGCCGGTATGGGCGGGCGCCGCCTTCAGCAGCAGCGCGGTAACCGTCGAAGCCGTCCGCGCGCTGATGACCTTCTTGCAAGCATTGTGGGTCCGAGCGATTTGGATAGGCGTGTGGACCCCCGTCTGGCTGCCAACAACAGCAGTCTGCTGGTGGCTGGTTCGCCGCTGGAGCAGCCGGCGCAGGCTATCCGCTTCCCAGTAAGCCCCGGCGCTCCGCAAGGTCCGTTGCGAAAAGGAGCTTGGATTCGTGCGGGCTCGCGGACATCGCGTCGACCGCGAGGGGCAGGCCCTCGGCATCAACCATAATCATCGCTTAGACGGTACCAACGCGGCGATGCCATCGACGCCGCCACGGGCTTTCGAGAAGATTCCATCAATGATGGCACTCGTACAGCCTAACCCGCCGGGCTCCTCGATAAAGCATCCCGCGTCTCGCACGATGCGCTCGAAGACGCCGCCCGCTCTTCAGACGGCGCGGTGGATAGGCGATGCATTCACCAACCAGTCGCGTTGAGAATCGGTGAGTGCAGGCATGAAAAGCAGACTACGCGCCAACCATCACGGTATTTAGCAAGGCTCTAGGGTGTTTCGGTGAGAGATGCCGCCCCAATTCGGAGCGCCATGCGTGCGTGGCCGCCCGGGGCGAGAAGGAAGCGCTCCGAGCGCAGACGCACGCGCAGGGCGTTGAGGTTTCGGGCGTACCGAATGATAGGCGCATCGAACTGGCCCGGGGAGCAGCTGATGCGCAACGGCGACGCAGCGGGCCGAAGCAAGAGGTCAAGCGCCTCCCCGGGGCGCGCCTGGGCCTGGTAGCCTGGCGGGTCCAAAGCAAGCGGCTGGCTATCTCCCCACACCCGAGGCGCCTCGCGCGGCTCCCGAGGTCCGCCGCAATCCAACTCGATGTCGAGGGCGAGCCGGTGATGATGCGCATCGTTGCCGACATTGCTATAAATGCACTTTGCATACGCGAACCAAAGCGTTATCATAGATAAGTCGGGGACTATCCGACCGTATGCGCAAGAAAGTTGGCTGCGCTCGACCATTCAAATGCAGCGCTTGTCATCGATAGAGCCCACGGAGATGGCTCGGGAGGCGGGGAGCGACACGATGGCGGCACCAGCGAAGTGTCAGAAGTGCGGAAAGCCGCTTGAGTCTGGGGAGCAGGGGGCGCTCTGCGTGAGTTGCCTGGAGAGCGCGTCGGAAGCGCCGCCGATGCATCAGGAACATCAACATTCAAGCGCGACCATCGTGGGTACGCTGCATTGGGAAGACGCGGAACTTCAGAACGGTGCGCCCGCGGCAGCACAACCCTGGAACACCTGGCCTGAAGAGGATGGGCGGCGCTACACGGAGCTAGGCGAACTTGGCCGCGGAGGCATGGGCCGAGTCATGGCCGTTTGGGACTCTCGTCTGGAGCGGCGGGTGGCGCTCAAGCAGCTCTCGCCCGGCAAGGCAGCCAGCGGGGCGGGGCAACGCGTCGCTTATGCAAGGGACGTCGCTGCGCGCTTCCTGCGGGAAGCCTGGGTCACAGGTCACCTCGAGCATCCCTCCATCACCACACTTCATGACATCGGGGTGCAGGAAGACGGCACTCTCTTCTATACCATGAGGTACGTCCGCGGACGCAGCCTTGCCGAGGCTATCGCCGGTGCGCACACCATGGAGCAGCGATTGGCTCTCCTGCCGCATTTCGTGGCCCTCTGCAATGCCGTTGCCTATGCCCACGCGCACGGCGTCGTGCACCGGGACTTGAAGCCAGCAAACGTAGTCATCGGCGATTACGGCGAAACCACCCTTGTCGATTGGGGGCTTGCCAAGTCTACGCGGGCCGTCGATCGCGCGCGGCCTACGCGGCCCGCTGGCACACTGCCGGATGAACATTACGCCCCAGACATGACCTCGGAGGGGCAGGTGCTAGGCAGTCCCGCCTACATCTCACCGGAACAGGCACGGGGTGAGTTGAACAATGTCGACGAGCGCTCTGATATCTTCAGCCTCGGCGCTGTCCTGTTTGAGATTCTGACCCGGCAGACACTGCCCGACGCTGAAACTAGTATTGACATGATCACGCAATGTGCGCGCGGAAGACTCCGTCGTCCCCTCGATATTGAGTCACAATGTCCAGCAGGCCTCGCCAGTATCATCGATCGCGCCACTGCCTACGATCGCGCCGAGCGATATGCCTCCGCGCGCGAATTGGGGGAGGCCGTACAATTCTGGCATCCTGGCACAAGAACCGAGCAGGATGCGCGCCTGTCTCCTGTGGTCGTTATTCAGCGCTTCACCGATGTGTTGGCAGAGCTCACCACCGCCCTTATGGATGGTCACCTCGACCGCGAGGAGCGCGCCCGACTGCATGCCAAACTCGATCATGCGCGGGCCGTGCTGACCCGGTTCGAGAAGCTGATGGACGTCTCCGGTTCATCCTGAGCCTTATCCAAACGTGCGATAGATACGAAGCGCGTCTTCCAAGAAGGGGATGATCCGCCGCGCGGGGACCGTGCGGCATGGGTAATACGCCACCATGGCGTTGCCGCCCGCCTCCACCGCGAAGTAGCGCTTGCCCCGCCGTTTCATCTCCCGGAAAAACGCCGGTTGCAGCAACCGGCGTAGCCCCTCCTCATCGTCAGAGGTCACGAAGTAGCGCCGTGAGAACTCAGGATCCTCCGCGAAATCGATCTCCTTCTTACCGAGCATCTCCCGTACACGCCAGGCCATGAGTTCCGTCTCCACCTGAAACGCCACGGGGAATCGCTCTTCTTGTGAAACCAGCAAGACCACCGTCTGAGGGATGCCGTCACGAAAGCCATGCTCGTTGGGGGGCGTATACCTCACGAAGTCGAAGATGTAGATGCGTGGCTCGGAGCTCTCGCGGCAGAGACATGTATGACCACTGACTTTGTCGTTCTCGGTGAACAGGCGTATCTTGTCGAACTGCCTGATGAGGCCGTCGCCTACAGACGGCCAATAGTCGAACTCCAAGTGCTTCGCGAGCGTCTCCTTTGCGCGCCGCTTTCGGGCGTTTCGGGTGAAACTCCAAATCATGGCGCCGAAGAACGCGGTCATCATGAGGATGAAGATGCCAAGCATTACGAAGAGGCCGTACCGGTTCATGAATGACTCAAAAGCCGGACTGTTCGGGAAACTGTCAATGCCTGAGCCGATCCCAGCTAGAGTTTGGTCATTTCTCCACATCGCGTTGCCTCACTTCGAGTAGACGAAATTCGGAATGTGCTCCCGAACGTCGACCAACACGTCAAGGTACCTCTGCACTGAATCCGGCTTAATTAGATCCGCGTCGAAATGGGCCCGAACGCTTGCCCGCGAAGCGAACGCCCGGTCGTGTGTCATCAGGACAACCCCATGCTCCAGCTCTAGGATCGTGCCCGGATGCGCGAGTAGCAGTTCAATCACCCCTGCGTTGCATACCGCGTAGGCGAACTCCTTATCCTGGCATGCGACGCTGTACATGTCCGAGAATTCGACGGACTCGAAGTCGATGTCCTCGAAACCCATGGCTTGGGTCAGTTTTCCAACGCGGCCCTCTGGAAAGATGTGTAGCTTTGGGGCATCCAAAGCGTGTTCAAGTAAGAAGACCGTACCCGTACCACGCGTATCCTTGTGCTTGCCGTATCCACTCTTTCGGCAGTCGAATACATGGACAGAATGGCCCCGGTAATGGCCCTCCATCGCGTTCCACGTGATGGCCGGATCTATCTTGAGTTCAGTCAAGAACTCGAATCGCCGACAGACCGCGTTTGGGATGTTCATGTCCATCTCAGGGCGGAAACGCAGCCCAAGTTGACGGGCAGTCTTCGCCAATCTCCGGCGTCTTCGCCGCGACTCGGCGTATGCGTAGGCGAGCGCCAGCGCGGGCAGGCCCACGACCGCGAGCACAACCAGCCATCCCGCAAGCTGTTCGCTCATGCCGCACGTCCCCAGCCCCTAGAAACACCAATG
>CAZLBS010000120.1:7896-8707 GCA_964557505.1 uncultured Nitrospiraceae bacterium
CAACGCACTATGCGAACGCGTGGTCAACTTTCCGCCATTACTACCTTACCAGAATTTCAGGTGTATGGCGACATGCCTTGGGTGTAGACTAATGCGATAAAGGGGCGCGGGCCGCCCGACGCATGAGGGAACAGGGTGCGTTCCCTTGAAGCGGGGTTCAACAGTGCGCAATCAGAAACCGATGTTCCGTTTGCCGGAGCCTGACAAACCGAGCGGCAAGCTGGACCCGGAGGCTTTGCCGCCAGAGGCCGATGACCCGTGCGAAATCTTGCTGGGTGGCGTTACTCCAGAGCGCCTCGGCCTTGTGGGTTACGCCATTCCCGCTGGCACTGTCATACTTTTCGGGCTCGATTGGGAACTCTTCATCGCCGCTCTTGCGTTCGAGGTCATGGCTTTCGTGCTCGCGCGGCTCCTGCAGCATTGGGTCATGCCGAGCGGCGCTTGGGCCCTCTTGGCCACCGCTTGCACACTTCCCGTCTTTCTCTCACTTGGCTCCCTCATTGGCGCAATCTTCGTCTTGCGGGCGTGGCGGATTGAACAGAACTACGAGGGGCTGCTCATGTGGTCCGAGCGCATCGTCCTGTACGCATCCGCCGGCTTCTTCCTCGCGAAAGCCGTGCGGGAGTTCATGGCCACGCTTCTGCACAAAGCCCTTTACTACCGATATCTCAACCGGCGCTACTTCCTGCCGGACGAACCAAGATCACAAGTCATCGCCGGGTTTGGGGTAATTTGGCCCACGTTCGTCTCCGTTTGGGGGACCGCGTTTCTGGCCTTCAGCATGACCCCTGCCCTCTTGGGAATCAGCGCC
>CAZLBS010000121.1:0-8704 GCA_964557505.1 uncultured Nitrospiraceae bacterium
TTCACGCTGGCGACTCGGGTTCAAATCCCGATGGGGTCACCATTATCCCTTCCTACGATGCTATGATGCCCGCGTGAGCGTTGACCTTTCCGGGGCACATTCATGGCAGAGATTCACGCAGTTTTGAGCGGCGACTTGGTCGCGTCGAGTGCGCTGAAGCCCGCGCAGGTCAAGCGTGCACAAGAGGACTTGCTGCAGGCGGCGGCATCGCTGCGTTCGTGGCGCAAGGGCGGCTTGTTGCGAGGCGCCCCTGAGTTTTACGCGGGCGACAGCTGGCAATTGCTCTTGCGCGATCCGGTGCTATCGTTGCGCGCGGCCCTGTATCTGCGGGCCGTCATGCACGCGCGGGGCTTAGCGGAGACCCGGGTGGCCATCGGCATCGGACCCGTCGACAAGCAGCACATCAACCTCAAGCGCATCTCGACGTCCTCAGGCGAAGCCTTTACCTTGTCGGGCCGCGCCCTCCATGGACTGAAGCGCTTCGCGATGACGCTTGCCGCCGCCAGCGCGTTGCATGCCGCGGACCCGTGGAGCCGCGCATTGGTCCACATGTGCGACGTCATGCTCGCCGGCATCACCCCGCGCCAAGCGGAAATCATCGCTAAGAAGCTGCACCCCAGCGAGCCGACCCAGGCGGCGATTGCCGCGGAACTGGACATCACGCAGCAAAGCGTCCAAAAGGCCCTGGAAAGCGGACGGTGGGAACTCTTCGCAGAGGCGCTGGCCGCATTCGAGCAGTTCGACTGGCGGGGGAGCGGCAATGTCTGAAGAGGCTGTATTCATTATTTACAGCTTATTTTGGCTGTAATTTGAAAAAACAACTCAAAAAGGCTGTATGATGATGCCGCTGGCATTCCTTATGGCGCTATCAGCCCACATCATTTCGGAGACGCTGCTGCCCTGGGCTTGCAAGGCACGGCAACAGAACGATAGCCACAGGATTGCCCTGCATGCATTATCGTACGCCTTGCTGCTTTGTCTTTCTCTTGGAAGCTTCCACTTCTCGCTCCTTTCAATGTTTGTCCTTGTATCAGCTGTTGGCGACAAGAGCCGCGCTTGGAACGTGCATCCGCTCAAGGCCTTGTTGTCGGCCCACGCCATCAAGCTTGGCGGGATCTTCGCGATCACGCTGCTGCTCATCTCCTTCGACGGCTTGGGATGGGCGTCTTTACCGGACGCGGCGCTACTGTGGACTGCGCGCAATCTTAGCCTCCTCGCGGCCATACTCCTATGCGTGCCGTTCGGCTCATACATCATTGAAAGCGCCATGAGGCCATATGAGGTAACGATACCGGGGCACGGCCTTAAGCATGCCGGCAAACATATTGGCTGGCTGGAACGCTCGCTGGTGTTGCTGCTTGTTTGGGCGGGTCAACCGGCGGCAATAGGTTTCATCATCACGGCCAAATCGATCCTGCGCTTCGGCGAGATTCGCGACGGCCGCGACCGCAGCGTGGCGGAGTACATCATCATCGGCACGTTCTTGAGCTTCGGCTGGGCATTGGCCGTGGCATATGGCACGCTTTGGCTGCTTGGCAAGGAGTCTGGATGGTCTCTTCCCTAAGCGCTGGGTTGTTGTGCCGCATCCTGCTTCCAAGCCCTAGTCCTTGCCGCTTCGAACTGCTCTCGCATCATTGCCAGCAAGCCGCGCTGCCCACTTTCACTGGCCAAATTCTTGATCTCTTTCGGGTCGCGCGCCAAGTCGAAAAGTTGTTCATAGGGGGGTTGGCCGTGGTCGTACCGGATGTATTTGTAGCGCCGGGTTCGGATGCCTTGGCTGCCTGGGATGAAGATGCGGCCTTCGGGGTCGTTGGCGAAATGGTGTTCAAAAAAGCAGATGTCCCGCCACGCGGGCTTCTCATCCGAAAGCAATGGCGCCAGGCTCATTCCTTGCATTGATGCAGGAATCCCGATGCCCGCGAGGCTGAGCAACGTGGGCGCGAGATCGATGTTCATGGCCATTTCGTGGCGGATTGCGGGGCGCTCATCCACGCGGCCATCCGCGGCGACGCGCGGGTCATGGATGATGAGCGGCATGCGAATGCTGTCTTCAAAGAGCAGCCATTTTCCTGCCAGCCCATATTCGCCGAGGAAAAACCCCTGGTCCGAAGTGAACATGATGACCGTGTTTTCAGCGAGTCCACGTTCCGCGAGGGCCTTGCGGATGCGGCCCACTTCCCGGTCGACGCCGCTGACCAGACGGTAGTAGCCCTTCACCATTTGCTGGTAGAGGGCGTCATTCGAGAAGCGGCGCTTCCAGCGCTCGCGCCCCTCATGCTCACGAAGCCATTCGGGCCACCGGGACCTAGCGGCCACTTGCTCGGCGTCCGGCGGCGGAATGGTGGCATCCTGATAGAGATGCTCGAGCGCGGGATCGTAGAGAAATTGGCGCGGATCGTCGTCCTGAACGTGCGGCGCTTTGAAACTGACGGACAAACAGAAGGGCCTATCCCGCTGAACCTGCTCCAAAAACCCAATCGCCTGGCCGCCAAGCACGCTGGTCAGATGCGTCGTCTCGCCGTCGTCCTCGGGGAAGTACCGCCCCTGCCCGCCAAAGCCTTCCCAGTAATCGAACGCGTCTTCGGGCAGGTTGCCGCCGATGCCCCATTTGCCCACGAACGCCGTCTGATACCCCGCTTCCCGCAAGAGGTGCGGATAACTCAGCTGCCACGTTTCCGGAGACAGCGGAGTCGCAAAATCCTCGACGCCATGGACGCGGGTGTGCAATCCGGTGAGGATGCTGGCGCGGCTGCAGGAACAAATGGGCGTGCTCGAGAAGCAATTGCCAATGCGCGTGCCTTCCCGGGCGAGTTGGTCCAAGTGCGGCGTCTGGATGATGGGGTTGCCCGCGCAGCCCATGGCATCCCAGCGCTGGTCATCCGTCATCAAAAAGACAATGTTCGGCGGAGGTCCGGCGTGAGCGCGCCTTGCGGTTGAGCCTCCCGCGAGTGCTGCCGCCGCCGCACTGCTTTGCAGAAACGCACGCCGCGTAAGCCGTGAACGCTTCGCCGTCATGCTACGCATCTCCGCAGCCGGTCTCGGACAGCTCGGCCGCCCGCTCATAGAAGGTGTTCATCATGTTGGGCAAATTGGAGCGGACCAGCCGGTTCACGATGAATTGGGGCGCCGCGAAACGTGGAATGACCCGCGTGCTATAGCTGACTTCCGTCTTGTGTTTGCCCCGGCGCTTCAGCTTCCATTGCCCCTCGATGTGGTCAAAAAGGTTGCTCTTTACCATTTCCCACCACACCCTCTTGTACGGTTCGTGATAAAGATCCAGCGTGTACTCGAAGGTCTTGATGTAATGCAGTTCGAACTTCGCACGGACGTGCCCGTCGCTGCGCTTCAGGATGCGCACATGCTTCACCGACCCGACGAAGTCCGGGTAGGACTTGTAGTCCGTCACGGCATCGAAAAAGCACTCAGGCGAAATTTCAAATATTTCCGTCCGCTCGGCGGCGTGCATGGCACTTTTTTCCTTTCGTCCAGATGGTTAGCGGATATACGGAACGGCGCCCCTCTCGTCGACTTCATACCCCCACTGCTGGATGTACTCATCAGCGGGGAGAAAGTCATCGCGGGCAGAAGCCAGCTTGGCGTGCAGGCGCTCGTCCAATTGCTTCCGAATCTGCTCATAGTCCGGCGCGCTGATGAGATTGCGCAGTTGGTACGGATCTTCCTGATTGTCATAGAGGAGCCAAGGCTCATCCAAATCACGCACGTAAGTGTACCGCTCGGTGCGGAGACCTCGAAATTCCCTGCCGCCATTGGATCTATTCCATTCACCGAATGGCGCGTAGCACGCCAGCAGTGCGGCGTCATCCGGCTTTGGTCCGCCCAGGAGATGCGCGGCCCGGCTCTCGCCATCGCAGGTGTCCGGCGACGGCAGGCCGCAAAGCTCGAGCAAGGTCGGCATGATCTCGACGCTCGTAATGGGATAGGTGAGTTCGCGGCCTTCACGGCCAAACAGCGCAGGCGCATGCAGCAGCATCGGCACGCGAATGGACTCGTCCCATGGTTTCTGCTTTCTGCCCAAGCCCTGCGATCCAAGCATATCGCCGTGGTCGGATGTGAAGACGAACAAGGTGTCGTCCAATAGGCCGTCTTCTTCAAGCGCGGTCAATAGGTTTCCAAGGGCTTCATCTAAAGCGGTGCAGTGTGCGTAGTAGCCGGCCAAGTCGCGCCGTGCCCATTGCTCGGCCTCGCGGGGAACATTGGGCGGCAGTTCGAGCGCGGCAGGATCGTATTGCGCACGGATTCGCTCGGGCGCGGTTTGATAAGGATTGTGAGGCGGCCCCCAAGACAAGAACAGTGCAAACGGCTGACCGGGCCGTCGTTCTTCCCGCACGTAGCGGATCGCCTCGTCCGTCTGCGCGAACACATCGTACCCGTCCCAGGTCTTCTGCTCTGGGCTGTCCCCGTAATACTTCGAGTCATTGTAATTATGCGTGCATTCGAGAACGCGCCAGAATTGAAACCCTTGCCGCCGTTCTTCGGGGATGAATGCGGAACGCCCGCGCCCGTCGATGTGCCATTTGCCGATGTAGCCGGTCTGATACCCCGCGCTGTTGAAGCATTCCGCAATCGACCGGGCCTGCGGCGCCAGTTGCACGTCATTGAGGAATACGCCATGCGTCAGCGGGTATTGGCCGGTCATCAGCGTGGCGCGGTAGGGCGAACAAACGGGGGAGCCCGCGACGGCATTCACCATATTGATGCTGCGCCGGGCCAGCGCATCGATATTGGGCGTCGACACGTTTGGGTCGCCCGCGTAGCCGCAGGCCTGTCCACGCCACTGATCTGCGAACACGTAGACCAGATTGAGCTTGCGTGGCTGCGCGGCGGCGTCTTGGCCATGGGCGCTTGCGGCGAGCCATGCGCTGCCCGCACCCGCTTGCAAGAATTGACGGCGCCCGATTCTCATGCGTGCCCTCCTGTTGCATTGCCGTATGAGCCGAACACGTTAGGTACACGCTAGGGAAGGGGCGGATCAAGCCGGGCCTTGGGCGAACGCTTAGCCGGGCGGCCACATAAACACGGGGCCGCTGTCCATGCTTGCCTCTGGATCCGTTGCCGCGCCGATGCTGAGGTCGATGGTATCGCCCGGTTCTTGCGGATTGCGGAAATCGACCTCCCGCGCTTCATATGCGGCGGCTCGAAATATCAGCGTTACTTCGTCCGGACGCCCCGGCAATTCAAATTCGTCGCCGAGACGCGTGCCCTCGAGCCTTCCCAGTTCGACCTCCGTGCCATCGCTGAAGATGGCTGTGACCGTGGGGTCCCCCGGCGTCAATGCGGCGTAGTCCACATCGCCTGTCATGACTTCTACGAATTCGGACTCGTCATCCAGGAAGAAGACGTTCACGGCCACCGTCTTGAAATGCGGCTCGCCGGGCGCGACGGAATACCCATCGGGCGCTGCACTGCCGCCCGCGGCGCTGAGCACGCTATAGACCATCAGGCCAACCACGGCGAAGCCTGCCGCCGCCGCGGCGTAGAGCATGGGCTTCCGTGAAGGCGTCTCGTAGACCACGGGCTTGCCGGCGCCAGCCCCCGTTCCGCTTGGGGCAAGCGTCGGGCTGTCTTCGCGCTCAAGAGGTTTGGGCGCCTCGCGTTGCACGGAGGGAGCCGTGTTCTCATCCAGCCGCCCCCCCGCTTTGGTGGCCGGCGCGATAGCCGCATCCTCAGCATCGATGTGCTGCACGTGCGTGCCGCCGATGACCGTCGGGGCCTCCGCGCCGCCCGGGTCCGCCGCAGGCATTGACCCGCCTTCCCAGCCTTGGGCCTTAATGGCAACCGTCGGATCTTCACTTCGAGGGAGAACGGCGCCGCCGCCCGCCAACGTGTGGTCCTCGAGCGGCTCTGTATGCGTAATGCTGAGGTTGGGTTCTGGCTTCACGCTCTCACGCAGCGCGGCGGCCATTGCCTCGGCCGTCTGATAGCGCCGGAAGGGATCCTTGTCGAGCGCTTTGAGAACGACCTGATTCAGCGTCGGATTGATGGTGACATTCAACGTCTTCGGTTGAATGGGATCTTGCTGGGTCACGTTGTGCATGACCGTGCCGAGCGCCTCGCCGGTGAAGGGCTTTTCGCCCGTCAGCATCTCGTACAAGATGATGGCCACGCTGAACAGGTCGGAGCGCTCGTCGACGCGCTGGCCCTGGAACTGCTCGGGGCTCATGTAGTGGGGCGTTCCAACGAGCGCTCCCTCCTGCGTGAGATCCGAATCGGCCACGCGGGCAATGCCAAAATCGGTTACGCGCAGCGTGCCATCGGGAAGCACCATGACATTGGCGGGCTTCACGTCGCGGTGCACCACGCCGTGGGCATGGGCGTGCGCCAGGGCGTCGCAGATGCAGGCCGCGATTTCTGCGGCCTCTTGCGGCGCATAGCGCCGCCGCTGCTTCAGCATCCGCTGCAGGTCGGTGCCCTGAATGTATTCCATCGCATAGTAAGCGGTATCGCCCTCGCGGTCCGCGTCATACACCGTGATGATATTGGGATGGTTCAGGTTGCCGGCGGCCCGGGCTTCCCGCAGGAATCGCTCCATCATTTCTTCAGCGCGGCCGCTGGCCTCGACGATGTCGCGCCGGGCGGTCTTGATCGCAACGTGGCGGCCAAGATTTGGGTCGCGCCCTTCGTAAACGACGCCCATGGCCCCTTTGCCCAACTCGCGGACGATCTCATAGCGCCCCAACCGGGCGGGGTGGCCGCGCGGCGGGTCGGCTTCTGACGGACGTGCCGGGACGTCTTCCGGCGTAGACTCGCTCATCGTATGTCCTCCATGCGGCCCTGGCGAGCGTTTCTGCCCAAGACTGTATACCAACAGGGCAGGGCTCGAAAAACGCGCCGGCTGCTGAAGGGGGATTGGTTGTGGAGCAGCCGGGGCTATGCTAGCATCGATCGTGCCGTACGCAGCACACCAGGAGGAACCTCGCTTCTTATGCGCAAAACCGTTCATGCGCCCCGGCATCGCTTCTTATTCGCCGCATCATTGTTAACGCTGACCGTCGCGCTATCCGCCTCCGCCCAAGGGATCGTGGGCGATTTGCTGGCGGGCAAGCTGGTGGACCCCAAGGCCGGCCAATGGGCATGGTATACCGTGACGGACGGCGACAGCGGCCGGCAATACGCCGTGCGCCAGGCCATCGTGGCCGAGGAATCCGTCGGCCGGAAAGACGGCTATTGGCTTGAGGTCGAGGTCGTCCCTGAAGTGGGATACAAGACGGTATACAAAATCTTGCTGACGGGCCCCGCCAGCGATCCGAAAAACATTCACCGGGTGCTCATTAAGCAAGGGCTCGATGCCGCGCAAGAACTGGAAGTGTTGCAGCAAGACCAGGGAGGCGATGGCAGCTTTCGCCGGAAATCGCTCGGGATGGACAACGTTGTGACGAATAGCGGCGTCATCCGCGCCGAGCATTACACCATCAATGATGAAGGCCGCACGGTAGATCTTTGGTTAAACGACACCATTCTGCCCACGGGAATCGTGCGGCTGCGTTCGGCAGAAGGCGAGATGGTGCTGAACACGTATGGCTTCGGCGGCAGCGACGCGCGAAGCTTGATTGCTGAGAACCCTGCCGCCGACGACAGCGGCGGAGAATCGCAAAAGGCGCCAGGCTGGGAAGCCCGGGCGGAAGCGGGCGGCGAAGACGAACCGGGGAGCGCGGAGGAGTGATCACACGCTACGGCTGGAAGTCCGCGCTGATGCTGGCGTTGGCCGCGGCGGCCTTGCTCGGACTGCCGCGTTGTCAAACCGGCAACAGCGCGCCCGAGCCTGCTTCCGCCGATGAGCCTATCGTGCTCGAGCCGGTGGCGATGTTCCATCCGGAATCGGCCACGGCGCCCATCAAGGCCTTAAGCGGACCGTATCCTAATCTCTATGACCGGGCATCGTTTGCCGTCTGGGTAGACAAACGGGTGGCGGATGCGAAGCGCGCGCAAGCGATGCAGGAGGGCGAGCCCGTTCCCGAGCCGCTCGCCCTTGACGCGCAAACCATCGTCGAGAATTTCATCGTCGTCGAGTGTCATATGAAATCCGCCTTTGGCGACATGGCCATTGCCTATGACGCGGTTCGCTTTCGCGGCATCGAGGCCTATCTCGAGTTGCCCTCGGGTGAAACCATTCCGCCCATTCAACAAATCACGGGGCGGCAGACGGAAGAGAACGCCGGCGCGCTGAAGTCATTCGAGCGGATCAACGTGCTGGTTTTTCCTGGCCGCGACATTTGGCAGGGCGGGGCGACGGTCGGCCGCAATGCCCCCTCGGCGCGGCTCATCCTCGAAGGGCAAGCAACCACCTTTGCCTTCGCATGGGAAAACCTCGCGGCGACGCCAAACCCGGACCCCATTGTCGATTTGGATGCAGTGAAGGTAGGTTTTACGGACCTCTTTCAGGCCTTGCGGGCATTGTCGCACGTCTTCGACTAAGGACGAACGCGGCGCTCCTTGTTGAACCTTGGAACAACTGCCGCGGCAGGCGGACCTCATGTACGCGAACTGGTTGTTGCGGCCGTTGGCGGAAGCCCGGCTCGGTGCGATGCTTGGCACGCCGGTGCGCCTAGCCTGCGTGCGCGCCTCGTTCATCCAGAGAAGCCTCGTGTTCGAGGGGGTTGCAGCCGAGCAACCCGGCCTGTTCGGCGAGTGGGATGCGGTCGAGGTGGCGCGTGTGACTGTCGCGTTCGATCCAGCCGCCTTCATG
>CAZLBS010000122.1:0-8658 GCA_964557505.1 uncultured Nitrospiraceae bacterium
AAGGCGGCCAAAAGCCGCGACGGCCCAAGAAGGACCAGCGCAAAGATAAGGCGCGCAGGGGCGAGAAGCAGCCAGCCGCAGCGAAGCAGTTCGGGCCGTCGAAGAAGGAGCAAGAATCCTTCAACACCGGCTTGGCCGATCAGCTCGCCGCGCTCAAGGAGAAGCTTGGCGCAAAGTAAGCCGGCGCGCGGCAGGCGCTCCTGCTCGGCTAGGCTTAGCCCATGAGCATTTGCGCCGTTCCTCTCGACAGTTCCCCCGTTGCCGATGCCCTCTGGCATGAGGGCATGCGATGCGCCGCCGGCAACCTGACGCGCAACCGCACGCTGTACCAATGGTCGCAGTCCGCCCGCCTCCTGTGCTGCCCCGTCGACATGTGGCGCTATGGCGAATTCGCAGCGGTGCTGCGCTACGTCGCCGATGCCCCATGGTGTCTCGACATCGCTAGTCCAAAACTGCTCGCCCGCTATCTCGCGAACACGCAAAATAGGCGCGTCGTGATGGCGGACATCGCGCCTTATCATGCCGAAGAAGCCCGTTGGTACCAGCGGGGCATGGGCGCCGCTGCCAGCAATCTCGCCGCGGTGACCATGAGCGCGAATGATATGGGCATCGCAAGCAGCAGCGTGCCCTTTCTGTATTCGGTCAGCGTGGTCGAGCACATCGGCGGCGATGGCGACAGCCGCGCGCTCGCCGAATTCGGCCGCGTCCTCATGCCCGGCGGCATTGCCGCCGTCACCATTCCCATGCAGCCGGCATTCGAAGAGGTCTGGCTTGACCATAATGTGTACCGCCCAAATCAAAGAGCAGCAAGAGAAAGGACGTTTTTTCAATATGAGTACGATTGGGCATCTGTCGAACGGCGCCTCATTGCCCCTTCCGGATTGCAACTCGAAGCGCTGCATATCTGGCAGGTGGCGAGCCAAGCCGCATACGAACGCTATATGAAGGTGACGGCGCAATACCGCAGCCCGCGGGCGCTGCTCAAGAAACGGCATGATTACCGGCATGCGAAACGACTTGTAACGCCCTACGCCGGCGCCCCCACCAACATCAAGGAGCGCGCCATTGCAGCAATCATACTCAAGAAAACATAGGAACCGACGCGGAGTATGCAAGAGGTATTAGCCATGGCGGAGAGCCCGGGATTCGAACCCGGGGTACGGTTGCCCGTACAACACCTTAGCAGGGTGCCACCTTCAGCCACTCGGTCAGCTCTCCGCTGGTGTACCGGTGAGGCTAGCATGTCTCCCGTGAATGACGCAAGGCTATGCGCATGTTACAAGGGGTCCGCGGTTGTTGCCGCGGCACTTGTTGCAACGGCCATTGTAATCGCTGAGGGAGGGCATCATGAGCACGAATCCGAAAATTCTCGCGTTTGCCGGCAGCTTGCGCCGGGATTCATTGAACAAGAAGTTGGCGGCTGCCGCGGCTCAGGCGGCAGAGGCGGCGGGCGCGGAGGTGACGCTCATTGACCTGAAGGACTTCCCCTTGGCTGTGTATGATCAGGATGTTGAAGACGCGGAGGGCTTGCCTGACGCAGCGAAGCGGCTGAAGCAGCTTATGTTCGATGCCGATGGTTTTCTCATTAGCGCGCCGGAGTACAACAGCTCCATTACGGCGGCGCTGAAGAACGCCATCGATTGGGCGAGCCGGCGGGAGGAGGGTGAAGAGCCGCTGCAAGCTTTTCGCGGCAAGGTGGCGGCCCTGGTGGCGGCGTCGCCCGGCGGCCTCGGCGGCCTTCGCGGATTGGTGCACGTGCGCGCCATTCTGGGCAACATTCAGGTGCTGGTCTTGCCAAGGCAGTATGCGCTTTCGAATGCTGGCCAGGCATTTGATGAGCAAGGCAGGCTGACTGACGAGAAGGCGCGGGAAGCGGTCGAAGCCATCGGCAGAGAATTGGCGGACACGATTCGCAAACTGAAGGGATAGTACGGCAAGCAAGATGGCGGTAGCGGCGGCACATCATGCATCTGCAAGCGGGCAGGCGGCGCGCAAGCGGGCCTCGTTGCATACGCTTGGCTGCCGGTTGAATCAATCGGAGACGCATCTGCTCGAGGAGCAATTGCGCGCGCAGGGTTACGACATCGTGCCGTTCGGCGAGCCGGCTGACTTGGGCATCGTGAATACCTGCACGGTTACGCGTGAGGCCGACGCCAAGTCGCGCCAACTCATCCGCCAATTCATTCGCAAGAATCCAGGCGCCTACACGGCGGTGATCGGATGCTACTCGCAAATGGGCTACAAGGCCCTGAGTGAAATTGAAGGTGTCGACCTCATCGTCGGCAACCAGGAAAAGCTGAATGTCTTGGCCTATGCCGAGGCGGGCAAGAACGCCAAGCCGCTCATTGTGCGCGACCGCATCGAACGGGACGATTTTACGATTGCCTTTGAAGAAGGCGAGGCCATTTCCCGCCGTGCGAATCTCAAGGTGCAAGACGGCTGCGATTTAATGTGCAGCTTCTGCATCATCCCGTTCGCCCGCGGCCGCGCCCGAAGCCGGGCCCTGCCGAATCTCGTGGATGAGGCGCGCGCCCTGGTTGAACGCGGCGCACGGGAACTGGTGCTCACCGGCGTCAACATCGGCACGTATGATTGGAACGGCCGCTCGATCGCAAGCATTGTGGACGCGCTCGACGCCATCGAAGGGCTCGCGCGAATTCGCATCAGTTCCATCGAGCCGACAACCATTCCCGAAGCCTTGTTCGAACGGATGAGCAGCAAAGCACATGCGCTCGTGCCGTATCTGCACATACCGCTGCAATCGGGCAGCGACGCCGTGCTCGCGCGCATGCGCCGCAAATACACTGGGCAGGAGTATCTGTCATTCATCGAGCACGCACACCGAATGGTGCCCAACCTCTGCATCGGGGCCGACATCCTCGTGGGCATGCCCGGCGAAACGGATGCCGATTTCGAAGACACCCTCCGTCTACTGCGGGAAGGGCCGCTGGCCTATGCGCATGTGTTTAAATACAGCGAACGCGAGGGGACGGCCACGTGCCGCATGCCGGACAAGGTGGCGCCGCAAGTCATCAACGAGCGCTCGGCGCGCGTTCGCAAGCTGAGCGCCGAGAAGCGGCGTGCCTTCTATGAAGCACGTATCGGCCGCCGGCTCGAGGTGTTGTTCGAAAGCGCGGAAGATGGCTACTGGCATGGCTACTCGCCCAATTACATTCGCGTGGCCGCGGCGTCAGGCGAAGACCTGACAAACCGGCTTGCACATGTTACGGTACAAGGCATTGCAGGCGACATCGCCCTGGGAGTCCTTCATGCCGATTGAAATTGCAGAAGTCGACGAAACGCTTTTGGCGAAGGAAGCCACGCTCGTAGCGCTCCTCCGCGGCCATGGATCGATTGCCGTTGCATTCAGCGGCGGGGTCGATAGCGCGTACTTGAGCGACTGCGCATCGGAAGCCCTCGGCGAGCAGGCGCATATCGTATTGGCAGACTCGCCCAGCATCCCGCGGAGCGAAGTGCGCGAGGCCTCGGAACTTGCCGAAGCCCGCGGCTGGACGTTTCACGTGATTACGACCCATGAGTTTCACAACGAGGCCTATCTTGCCAATGATGGCGCGCGGTGTTATCACTGCCGCGATGAACTGTTCACCCGCATGAACACGTTCACGCGCGCCCACGCAGTGCGCGCCGTCGCCTACGGGGCGATCCTTGACGACCTCGCGGATACGACGCGCCTGGGCGCCAAGGCCGCCGCCGAACATCAAGTGCTCGCGCCGCTGCAAGAGGCCCAACTCTCCAAGGCGGAGATTCGCGCGCTGAGTCAGCGGCGTGGCTTGCCCACCTCCGACAAGCCATCATTCGCGTGTTTATCCTCGCGCTTTCCGAAAGGCACGCCCGTGACGCTCGAGGGGGTCGCCCAAGTGGAGAAGGCCGAAGAGGTGCTCAAGAACATGGGCTTCGTGCAATACCGTGCGCGGCATCATGGCGACCTTGTGCGCATCGAGATTGAGTTGGAGCAATTCGCCCGGCTGGCCCAACCGGAAATTCGCAACCTTCTTGTGAGCGAATTGCGGCGCATTGGCTACCGCCACGTGACGCTGGATCTCGCTGGATACCGGACTGGCAGCACCGCGTAACGGCTTCACTCCCCCGTGATCCGGATGATGACTAGCTGCCGGGTATCGTCATCCGTCCAACTCGGTACGAGGACGGCGTTGCTGTGCCGGTTCCACCGGGGCGCGGGGTCGATGCGCAAGTCGCCATGCAAAAGCTCGCCCCGGCTCACCTCATCCGAGCGCAGGTGCGTGCCGCTTTCAAGATGCAGGAAATCATACTGCATGCGGCCCGAGCGGTACTTGCTGCCATTGACAAGCCATTCGCCATCGGGCGACAAGGCGATGTCCCCTTCGGGATCCGGAAAGATTCTTCGATTGCCCAGCGTGCGAACAATTTCCTGTTGCTCCACGTTGTAGACCACCTGATCGGCCCGGTGACGCCCGATGATTTCGTAGCCCTCGCCCCACTCGGGATGCCCGCCAATAAACGTCTCATGCACGGTAAAGCCCGAGCCGTCGGCGTTGATGGTGCAGGGGATATTGACCGCAATCGTTTTCGGGTCGATGCGGCCGCGCAGAAAGAAGTAGAGCATGTCGCCGGGCCGGTTCCAAAGCGTATGGTTGATGTAGAGTCCCGCGTCGTCGATGTCGGGGCGGTCCATCCGTACGCGCTCGGCCATCTCCGCAAATGAGATGAGCAGCCGCTTCCGGCCGCTCTCAAGGTTGACCACGAACACGCCGTCGCTATCCGGGGCCTGCTCGTCCGCCGCCCAGTCGAATGCCCCTGGATACCCCGTCACCGGCCGTTCCCGGGCCATGCGCCCATAGTTGATTGCCGCGAAATAGTTGCCCCGCGGCGACACGCCCCCATTGCCCACGGGCGTCTCCGGGAAGTAATACTCGCGCACCCGGCGCCGCTGCTCGATGTCATAGAGCACCGTGAATACGTGATTGGTCTCCGGCTTGCGATCGTTGAAGAAGAACTGCGTCTCCGGCGCATTCGGATTCCAGTAGAACATGGCGCCCTGCTGAAAATTCCATGCGCCCGTCGTCTCAATGGGCATCACCTCGAAATTGTTCTCGGTGTCGATCAGGCATATTTCGGCGGGCTCGCCGGGGGCGGGCATGCGATCGTGAAAATCCGTGCGCAGCGTCAGCAAGTACCGCCCGCTCGCATTCCACGGGATGGTCTTCGACTGGCCAATGTAGCCGAAGAAATGATGCTTGGGACCGCTGGTGATTTGCTCCATCTCAAGCGACAACGAAGCCTGCGCCTGCGCGGCCGCCGAAATGACCAGCACTGCAACCACCGTCATTACGTCTCTCGGCATCACTGTTTCTCCCCTTCGCTTCACTTGCCTGGAAGCCGTCATGGCGCGGGGGTCCGCGCAACGTGCCTTAGCCTGTCTTGCCGCCGGCACATGCCCGGCCCACGTTCGCGAAGCGCGGTCATATGCGGCAACACGCGGCCAAAACAAAAGGCATCCTGGCGGAGCAAAATCGCCAAACGAAAGGCCCACACGCGGGAAACCCTTAAGCCGGTCTTCAGTCAAAGGCGCCCTTTACTCGAGCGGATTGTCGGCATTGCCGGCGGCGCCTTTCAAACGCTCTTGCGCGCGGATGTATAGATACGCCACGCCTAGCAACACGGCGCCGAGCACCATGTAGGCAAGGATACGGTAGACGCCTTCGAGCAACGTTGCATCGACGAAGACCACTCTGACCAACGCCAGCGCGAAGACGGCCAGCGCGGCATAGCGATAGCTCGCGGTGCGCCATGCAAAACCCAACCCGAGCAGCACCGCCGCCGAGGCGGTCCACGCGATGGTCAGGTAGAAGTCGCTCAAGACCGGCAGCCGTTCTCCGAAAGCGACGAGCAAGACCGCCGCCACGCCGGTACACCAGGCGCGCGTCCACACGACGTGCTGCTCTTGCAACCACGTGACTTCTGAAACGAGCCTTTCTTTCTGAGCATCCGCCAGACGCTCGACGGCAATCCACAACACGAGGTGCACGCCATAGCCCAGCACGATGGCCAATGGCGCGAGGGTCTCGCCATAGCTCGAGCCAAGCACCCATAGGGTTCCCGCGAGGGCCGACCACGCCGCCACCGCCGCGGCGGCCGGCGAGCGCAGCAGCGCCCCATATACGCCCAACGCAACCGTGATGACCGCAATAGAAGGATAGGCGCCCGCCTCAGGAAAGTGCTCACGGATGATGCCGAACAGGCAGACCCATGCGGCGAAAAGTCCCGCACCCCCTACGATGGCGCTGCCCGTCATCGTGGGGCGCGCTGAAAGGCGTTCGACCGCAATGCCGGTGGCCGCAAGCGTCAGCCCGCCCCCTATGAGCGCGGCGCCGTTGGCCATGCTGGCGTCGAACCAGAGCACCGCCGCCCCGAGTGCTACGAGGCCCGATGCATATGCGAGCGGCGCGGCGCCCATCGCGAACGCGGCGCTGCCCGCGATGATTGCTGCAGCGGCCATGCTATAGGCCGCCGCCGGCATGTCGAAAAGCGCCATGCTATAGCCAAGCGCGAGCACCGCCCCGGCGAGCGCTTCCAGACTCGGCAGCAGAAGCGGCGGCTTGGCCGGTTCTTCGCCCTCGGGGCGCCGCAAGTCCAGCAGCGTCAAGAGGCTTGGCGGGCCTTTTCGCAAGGTTTGCCGCCAGCCGCCCAAGGGGTAAACCAGCGCCGCGCCCCACAGCGCCAAGACCGCCGCCGCGGCCGAGAACCCCCCGCCCGCATCGGAATCGAACGACGGGTCTACGCCATGGAAAAAGGCGATGATCGCCGCTGCCACGCCGAGCAGCCTGGGGGAGAGGAGCCCCGTGCGGTTGGCGACGATAGTCAGCGCAAGCGCCTCGAGCGCAATGGCCATGGTCAAGGTGTGGCCGCCAAGGCTATCCGCCAGTCCGATGGTGAACAGGGTCATGCCCTTCGTGAAGTACACATGGGCCAGCGGGTCGCGCGCCCGCTGCTGCCAATATGCCACTCCCAAAACCGCCATCACGGCGGAGGCAAAAAAGAAGAGCCAATGCGTCGCGTCTTCTGTGAACTCGAAATTCAGCATGGTGGCGAGGGCAAGAAAGACCGCGGCCGCGGTATTGAACGAGGCGTACGCCGACCGCCAGCGAAGGGCAACCGTGCGGCGCCGCATCGCATCGGGAGCGGCGAACTCCGACATGGCAAACAGCGCAAACAAAACCGCGATGATCAATTGAGCGCCAACGAAAGCCGCGATTGCCGTAGAAGACGGGCTTTGCGCAAAGACAAGCAACGTGTTGGCCCAACTGAAAGCCAAGCCCAGCGCGGCCACCCAGAACCAGCCATTCTTCAGCAGAAACCAAGCACTCAACGCGCTCAAGGCCATGAGTCCGCTGGCGGTTGCAACGCCCGGATCATCCAGCGTCAGGGCCGATATCGTCACGGTGAGATGACCGATGGCGGTCACGCCCATCGCCAGAAGCCACGATTTTCGCCGCTGCGTGACCACCGCGCAGGCGATGACCAAACCGCCGAGCAGCAGCAGAGTGGGCTCTGGATACGGAATGACCTGCGTCGCCTCGATGAAGTGCGCCGCGTAAGTCATGAAATAGAGCAGGCCAAACCCGCCGCCGGCGAGCAAGCGTGCGAAGGGGGCCATGGCGGATTCAAGGCGGCGGCCCGCATACAGCAGCCCTGCCGCGACGGCATACCCCAGTATCAGCCGCGCATGCGGAAGCCACCACGCATCCCGGAAGTACTGCACCGCAAGCGTGGCCAGGAAGACCGCCCCCACGGCGAGAATCAAAATGCCCGCGCGCGGCGCCCAATACGCGCCGATGGCCATTTCCCACGACATGTCCTTGGGCGGGCCGATGCGCGAGACGAAGCGTGCCAAGGCGGAAGGCTCTTTCTTGCGTTCCGGCGGCATGAAGACCGGCCGGTCTTTTGCACGTGCCGCTGGCTGTGGCGCCTCCACCATTGGGGGCGGGATTGGCGGGCGCGCGCCGCCAGGCAACGGTGGCGGCCCTGCCGGCGCGGTCCTTTCCTCGTGCCGCTGCCTCAAGGAAGGCGGCGTCCCTTGCTCGAGCACATTCAGACGGCCCTCGATTCGCCCCAATTCCCGGCGCATCTGCTCCACCGCCTGCCGCAACTCGTTCAATTCGTCGCCGTGATCCATGTGCAGCCTCCACGCCCCGCCCCTTGACACCGAGAGTATACGGCCTATTGCGCGCATCCGCGAGCCCTAGTCTCGGGCGCGATTCTGTGATAGGCTGAGGAGTGTCTACCGCTATGGGGCAGTACATGTCAGTTGGCGTCATCATCGCGAATCGCACATACACGGTCCGGCTCGCTTCGGTCTTTTTCAGGCCAACCGCCTGCCGGGGCCTTTGGCTGATGTTGATCATGGCGGCGGCCCTGTCGGCGGCTTGCGGGGCCATACGGCCAGAAGCAGACGGCAGCTCTGGTGGTGAAGCCCATTCGTTTCGGCGGCTCCAGCCCGTTGCATCGAGCCCATCGCGTTATGCCCAGGCCGGGCTCGAGCGGCGCCCAGTCATTGATGGCCGCGCCACCAAACGCACCATTCTCGATTTGCCGCAGTCTGGCAGCGTTGCGCTAGACGAGATTGCCCCGCCTTTCGACGCGCTCGCGCCCGATGCC
>CAZLBS010000123.1:0-3785 GCA_964557505.1 uncultured Nitrospiraceae bacterium
GGTCTGAAACGCAATTTCGTCGATGGTCTTGATGATCTTTGCCGTCTCATCGGACGATTGCTTGATCCGCATCATGGCATCGTTCATCCGGGCGACCGAGCCGCTCCCTTCCTCTGCCGCATGCCGCGCTACCTTTGCGCGCTCGTTTGCCGTTGACGCGCCCTCCGCCGACTGCGTGGTTGTCGCTGTCAGCTCTTCGAGCGATGCCGTGGTCTCTTCAAGGCCCGCGGCCTGCTCGCTGGAACTCGATGCAAGCGACTGCCCTGTCGAACTCACTTCCGATGCTGCCGATGCAATCTCCCGCGATGCTTCGGATAGGCGTCCGATGCTGCGCGTGATGGGCGCCGCAATGCCGCGCGCGGTCAGCAGCCAAATCAATAAGCTCGCTCCGGCAGCCACGAGTCCGGCGATGCCCGCTAGCCACGCGCTTTGCGTGCCCAAAGAAGCAACCCGGGCAGCTCGCTGTTGAAACTCATCCTTATAGGACCCGACGCCGATGACCCAGTCCCAGGGCTCGAAATAGCGGAAGGTCACAATCTTCTCGCGGGGCTCCTCCCCTTCGTTCGCCCAGTAATAGCGGGACTCCCCTGATTCCCCAGGTGCGAGGGTTACGGCTTCGTTCAGCATTTCCTCGATGAAGGGCGTCCCGTTTGCATCGCGCGCGGCCAGAATGTTTTCACCGTCCCGTTCGCCCCGGTGCGAAACAACGTACTCCCCGCGAGTCGAGCCCTTTGCATTCAAGACGAACACATACCCCGTTTCCCCAACTTCGGCAGCCATGATGGCCTCGCGCAAGGACGTCGCACTCTCTTGCGGGATGCCGACATACAGCACGCCCACGATGTCGCCATCTGAGACGATGGGTTCATAGGCCGTGAGATACCAGCGGTCGACCACGAAAGCCCGCCCCTCGAACGTCTCCCCGCGCAGCACTTTCTCCAACACAGGCTTCGCTTGGCCATCCGGATTCCTGGCTGGAATGTATGTGCCAATCGCACGGGCCCCATCTTCTTTCAATACGTTCGTCGCGACGCGAAGCATGTCGCCTTCAGCGTTCATGCGCTGAAAAATGGTGCAGGTTTGTCCAATGAGATTTTGAACCTCATCCACGATTGGCGTGAATGTGCCTGCGGCGGCATTCGGAAGAAGGGCCGTCCCGCCAATCTCGAATTGCGGCAAGGACACGTCGCGCGCCTTCCCCGTGTACTGGTTGGACGCCCGCCACGATACGGTCTCCGTCTCGTCAAGCGTTACCTCGCCGTGGTCGTTCAGTATCCGCCGGGCCACGTTCAACGATACCGACACCTGACGCTGCAGCACTTCCTGCTGCGATAGGCATAGGTTGTATACGCCCGACGCGGTATGGTCCAGGTCGGCGTACGCCTGCTGCATCAATTCGTCTGCGGCAAGCGCCGTCATCCGCCCGTTCTGATAAAACATGATGGCGATGATGATGACAATAGGCGTGATGGTCAGCCCGAGTCCCGCTGTCAGCAACTGCGCCTTTAAGCCCATTCGCTTCATGGTTCCACCTCCCCGTGGATCATCTATTTGAGTGCGGCTGATGTCTCCTGTGGAATAGCGGATGAGCGCCGCAACGGCGCCGGGCGATCACTACGGAAGTATAAACGTATGGAGCGAGGTGCGTGTGTGAAGATACTGTGAAGGCTTTTTGTGGCTTCTATTAATGCAGAAGCGCCCGAAAGACAGGAGGCGGCGGGGGCCTGGGGTCAGGAACTATCCCCTTGCTTGCCGCCAATGCGGTTTTCGGTTCCAGCGAGAATGCGCTGAATGTTCGAGCGGTGGCGCACCAGCACGATAGCGGCCACGGCGACAGTAATGCCGCGGACGGCCGGGCTGACGGGAAATAGAAATACCGCAATGGCGAGAGTGATCGCGGCGGTGATGGAGCCTGCGCTGACCATCCGCGTCGGCACGGCCACGAGAAAAAAAGCGCCCGCCGCGATGAGGGTGGGAATGGGGGCCAAGGCGAGAAAGACCCCGGTGCTCGTAGCGACGCCCTTGCCGCCATTGAAGCGAATGAAGATCGAGGCGCTGTGGCCAATGATCGCCGCAAGTCCGCAGAACAACGGTGCATGCGGCCAGGCGCTAAGCGCGCCGCCTAGAAGCACCGCCGCCGCGCCCTTCAGCATGTCGGCCATCAGGGCGATCACGCCGAATGTGGGGCCCAGAATTCGCAGGGTGTTGGTCGCGCCAATATTCTTGCTGCCGTGCTCGCGGATGTCCACGCCCTTGAGCCTTAGCCCAAGCCATAGGCCCGTCGGGATGGATCCCAGCAGATAAGACGCCACGAGAGCGGCGTAAAAAAGCGGTTCGGCGAGCGGATTCATACGGCTCCTTCTTGGCTGCGGCGGCTACTGCTTGTGCCGCTCACGGCCGTCTCCCGGGCGCAGTTCGATCTTAATGGGGACCCCCACGAAGCCGTATTGCTCCCGGAGGCGGTTTTCGATAAAGCGTACATAGCTGAAGTGGAAGAGCCCCACTTGATTCACGAACAGGACGAAGGTGGTGGGCTTGATGCTCGCCTGCGTCGCGTAGAGCACCTTGGCGCGCTTTCCCTTGCGCATCGCAGCAGCTTCGTGCTCGCGAATCTTCTCAAAAAACCGGTTGAGTTCTCCCGTGCCAATGCGCTTGCGCACTTCAGCCGCAACCTGGTCCACGTACTCTAACGTTTTGGTGACGCGTTGCTTCGTCACATTGCTTATCGTGACATGCGGGACATACTTCATGAACGGCAGCAACCGGTCGATTTCTTCGGCGATATCTTTGAAGGCGCGTTCCTTATCCTCCACCAAGTCCCACTTGGTGAAGACTAAGACGACGCCCGTCCCACGCTCGGCGATGTATTGCAGAATACGCTTGTCTTGCTCAGTGATCCCCTCGATTGCATCGATCATGAGCAACGCCACATCCGCGCGGTTTATCGAACGCAACGAACGATTGACGCTATACCGCTCCACCTCGTATGAAATGTTGCCCTTCTTGCGCATGCCCGCCGTGTCAATCAGGACATACTCGCGGCCTTGGTAGGTAAACTCATTGTCGATGGCATCGCGCGTCGTTCCCGGCACATCCGTCACGATGACGCGCTCTTGATTGAAAAGTGCGTTCACAAACGACGACTTGCCTACGTTGGGCTTTCCAACGATGGCGACCTTCGCCGGACCTTCGTCAACTTCCTCGGCGGCCATCTCGGCAAAGGCTTCTTCGGAGATCTCGGGAAGGTGCGCCGTCAAGCGCTCGAGCAATTCGCCTACTCCTTCGTTGTGCGTCGCCGAGATGCCCACCGGTTCGCCCAGGCCAAGGCTGTAATAATCGGTGACCTGCTGGCTCAGGCGGGCGTTGTCGACCTTGTTCACCGCGAGCACAACGGGCTTGCCCAAGCGGAACAGTTCATCCCGCACGTCTTCGTCGACTTTGGTGATTTCCTGTTGCCCATCCACGACAAACAAGATGACGCGCGCTTCCCGCATGGCTTCGCGCACCTGCTCCTGCATTTTTGCCGTCACGGGATCCACCGGGCTGTCTACCACGCCGCCAGTGTCGACGAGGCGAAAGCGCTTGCCTTCGTACTCTGCAAAGGCGTAAGCACGGTCGCGCGTGATCCCCGCGTGGTGATGCACGATGGCATGCTGGCGGCCCGCGATGCGGTTGAACAGCGTGGACTTGCCCACGTTCGGACGCCCGCAAATGGCGACAAGCGGAAGCTTGCGCTTCTTGCGGCGCCGTTTGGGCTCTTCGGCAAGCGGCGCCCCATCAGGCTC
>CAZLBS010000123.1:3795-7346 GCA_964557505.1 uncultured Nitrospiraceae bacterium
CATCGTTTCGGCTATGGGCTCTTCGGAATTCATGAGGCGGTTTCCTGATGCTCGATACGCTCGTAACCATTCCACAAGTAATCGGCCAGCGAGATTGCCGTCAGCGCGGCGCTAAACAAGATCAGCGAATAAGCAAACGGCCACTCCAACAAGACCACCAAAATAACCACAATCACCACCGCCGTATGCAACTTGCCGAGCGTGCGCGGAATGACGCGCATGGGGCCATAGAAATGATCGACAAGATAGAAGCCGATGACGATAACGGCGTCCCGCGCGACGCTCAGCACCGGAAACCAATAGGGGATGGGCGTCAAGAACTCCCGGTTATATGCCAGGAAGATCAGCGACAGATTCACCAAGAGCTTGTCCGCCGCGGGATCCAGTGCCGCGCCGAAGCGCGAGCGCTGATTGTAGTGCCGGGCGATGTAGCCGTCTAAGACATCCGAGAAGCCCGCCAGTGCAAACACCACGAGGGCGGCCCACTTGTAGCCAGGCGCCTCCGGGCGGTACAAAAAAATGCACGTCAAAAACACCGGCAGCATGCACAGCCGGAACAGCGTTATGTAGTTTGCAAGCGTCATGGAACGTGATGGCTTAATGGGCAGGGGCGCGCGTGCCCCTTGGATGGTTGGTTGAAGACTCGCCGCCGGCGCTGTTAGCCCCCAGCAGACACCTCGCCGTTGCCGCCCGGCGCTTCCGCCTCCAAGTGCACTTTGATTTGCGCCAGCAACTCCGCCGGCGTAAACGGCTTAAACAGAATTCCCACGGTGCCCGCCTGCCGCGAGCGAACGCGCGCATCCGCGCTGTGGCCCGACGAAATGCACAAGACGGGGATGTCTTTTGTAGCGGGGTCCGACTTGAGCTGCGTGCACACCTCGTACCCGCTCATCATCGGCATCATGATGTCGAGCAGAATCAGGTCAGGCGCTTCCGTGCTGGCCAAATCGAGCGCGGCCAATCCGTCAAACGCTGAAATGCACTCGATGCCGTCGCCCTTAAGGCAATGAGCAATTAGATTTACAACGTCAGGTTCGTCATCCACGACCATGATCTTCGGCATGGCTTGTCGTCCCCTTCGAATGCGTTAGCGGTAGCGCCGCCGAGGTCCTTCGTCCCCAATGGTGATATCGAGCGAGTGCATCCGAGTAGGACGCGAGACCCGTTGCTTCGGCTGCGTCACCGTGACCGGCCGCGGCTCTGACGCCCGCTGAATGGCTTCCCGAACAAAGGCGATCCCATGATCGAAGAAACCGCCGCTGTCTTCAGTGCACCGCACCACCGCCCCTCGCAGCGGTTTCGCAAGCGGATGCGAGAACGACTCATCCCGCATCATTTGCACCTCGACCTCGCTGTCAGCAGGAAACATCTCGAGCATGCGCACCAAGAGACCGTGGCGGTTCATGTCGAGAATGACCCCTTCCAGACGCATGCCGGGCGCATCGGCCGGCCACATGAGGCAGGGCCGGCACGAAGCGATTCGCTTGTCCCGCCGTTTCCCGCGGTACATCGAGATGCCGTCCGGCCCAAAAAACATTTCATCCGGCACGTTGCCACCTCCTGTCGCTACCGCGCCCGGCGCATGGCCGCGGCAGTGCCATGCGTGTGCGTATAATACGGCATCCGGCCGCCAGGCTGCGAGAAAATCACACCCCCGGTGTTTGGTTTGGTAGACTCAGCCGCATGGCTGCCCCGCGTAATCGTACCACCACCCCGCAATGGATGGGGCGCCGAAAGCGCGGCGCCCCTGCACGCGGCAGGCTTATCGCGCTCGTCTTCTTGGCCATGCTCTTGCCTGCCTGCGCAGGCCTCGGCCCAGGCCCCAGCACTGAACTGCCTCCGGCCCCCGAGGCGGAGCAGCGCATCATGCCATGGGCGGCGCCCCTGTCAGAAGGCGCGCTCGAGGTGTTGGCAATCGCCCCGCAATTCGCGCTCGCGGAATACGCTGCATTGGAACATCACCTCGACATGCGGCTCCGTCTTGCGCCTGTGTACAGCCGCGATGCTGCCGGGCCGCCCGCTCCGCCGGGCGAGGAAACCCTGGACCTATATTCCCGCGACATTTCAGACGCACTCCACCGGCGCCACGACGTTATCTGTGTCACCAACATAGATGCGGCCGTACTAACTGAGGAGTGGCGTCAAGCCATGCGCATGCATCTGGAGGAAGGCGGCGGGCTTGTCCTAGCCCATGTGCCCGCTTCCCCCGCGCGCGATGCACTGCTCGAGGGCGCGCAGTGGGATGCCGAGCCCCCATTGTTCCTGACCCAGGGCATTGGCGCGGCCCTCATGCCCGAATGGCAGCGGGGCTTCTATTTTCTGCGCACAGGCGCATTGGGAGAAGGGCGGGTCATCGTCATTGACTACGGCGGGGAACCCCCGCACAAGCAAGCCTTTCTCCCCGCGCCTTCTCAGCCCGCGCGGGCCCAGCCAGAGCATGAGACGGCCTTTCTCAACCTGACCGCCCGTGCCCTTCTCTGGAGCGCCAACCGGCTGCCCCCGGTCCGCATCACGCACTACGAACGTGGGGCAGAGGCGGCATTCGACGAAGCCAGCGTGCCCCCCGGACTGCCCGAAGAGTTCATCCAGCGGATGCGCGACCGAACCCTCCGGCAGCCATCCCAGCGCTTCATCATCCATTTCGAAGAGCCGCTGGAGCGCGCCTATGACTTGCGATGGCGTGTGCGGACGCCCGGCAAGGGAACGGCCCTGCAGCCTCTCGATGCCCTACGTGTGGGCAAAGGAACCCCAAGCGCGGACGTCTTTCTGGCCGCGGCCCCCGGACAACACTGGCTCGACGTTTGGTTAGACGATGGAACCCGCATTGCGGGATGGCATTCCGAGGTGGTTGGGCTGCCGCGCTGGCCTTATCTGGAGGCGGTCAGTGTGTCGCCGCCGCTTGCCCAATCGCACGACCTCATCCAGATCGATGCCCGCATACCGCCGAATCTAGATGAAGCCTACACCGCCGCCGTCTACGCGCGCGCATTGGACACGCAATATCAAACGGCCTCGGGAGAACCGCGCTTGTTGGCCGAAGCTTGCCGGCCCATCCCGGCAGGGCAAGAGGCGGTCCGCATTGAATTGCAAGTTGCCGATGTCAGGTGCAACTACATTAAGGTGGAGGTCTACGCAATTGAACATGGTTGCGGCGCCATATCGCCCTTCAGCCTGGCCATCTCGGATCGCCGCGTATTCCATGTTCGCGTAGCGCCGCGGCACGAACCGTTCCGCCTTCTGCTGCGCGGACCCGATGCGGTCGAGCCCGTACTCCAGCAGGAGTACGAACGGGCGCGCGGCCACGGTGTCGACGGTATCGTGGTCTCCGATGGCGTCCCCCATACGCGGCATCTCGCGCAGCGATTTGCCAGTGCGGGAGCCGTGCTGGGGCCCAACTCGCAGCTCGTCCGGCAGGATCTACCCGATATCGCGGCGGCCTCGGCGCTGCAGGAGCAGGCCTGGGTTGCTATGGCGCATGGTGTCCGATGGCTCCTGCTCGAGGATGCGTTCGAATTGGCCGGGGCGGCTGCGGAGGAAGAATCCCCGTCATC
>CAZLBS010000123.1:7356-8655 GCA_964557505.1 uncultured Nitrospiraceae bacterium
TGAGATTCGCCCCGTTGCCCCGTTGCTCCGCGCTGGGTTTCTCCCGAACCTGCGCCGTGCCGCCTATCTCCGGCACGACTGGCACGCCATTGCCAGGACCAACGGGGTTGTGGCCGCGCCCCCTGATGAGCCCTACCTGACGATCGTGGCGAGCGAGCGCACCAATCGTGGCGCTCCCTGGCTTGTCGCCACCCGTCAGCCGCGCGATGGTTGGCCCGAACCTTCCGGCGCCGCACGCTTCGTATGGACCGCATTGCTCGAGGGCGCGCATGGCGTGCTGATTCAAGACGCGATCGCAACCGCATCCGCCGTACCCGAATCGCCCGCTTTCGACCCGCTGGGCGCCGCAGCGCCTTGGCTTATCGCAGCATCCGAAGCCAGCGAAGAAGCCCGGTCCGGATGGGACGTCGTCTTTCAGCAGGGCGCGCGCCCTCAACCGCCTGTGATTATCTTGACCAGCCGGACGAGCTACCATCAGGCCATTGCCGAGCCCCTGTTCTACCAGCATCCCGCACGCGCCTTGGCCCTGTGGATGCAATGGCTCGATGCCGCCGGCATGCCCTTTGCCTGTCTCGATGAACGCCTGCTCCTCGAACAGGCATCGCTCCCGCACCAAGCCATCGTCATTCTGCCTCTCGCCATGAACTTGCATCCCCAAACCATCGCCCAACTCGAAACGCATGTACAAAACGGGGGGTACATCATCGCGGACATTTTGCCAAGAGCATCCAATGACAGCACCGGCACGCAATCGGCTGCGCTCTTTGGAGTTCAAGCCGGTCCACCTGCGCCCCTGCCCCTTGAGCTAGGTGGAGCAACAGTCTACGCTGACCAAGCGGTGAAAGCGCTCAATGGAGAGATCCTTATCCCGCATGATGAGGCGCCACTGTGGCTTACCAATCGCGGCACGGCCAACACACTACTGCTCAACCACACGCTGCCAGGTACCGGAAACAATGAAACGCTTGACCTTGATACACGTTTGTTTGAAACGCTACATGCGTTTCTTCAGTCGTGCAGTGTTCCAAAATTGATTCAGGCGTCGACCAAAAGAATGGACCCCTTGGATGGGCGGCTCTATACACGCACATTTGGCGAGGCGGTGATTGCTGCGTTTTTGTCACACGAAAAGAGTCGCGTAAAGCTTACATACAAAGAGAACCGCTATGTCTATTCGCCGCTATCCCCCGGCGTGCCGAGGCAGCGGGAGACGATGCACATAGCCTCCGACCACGGCTGGCCCGGCATCGCCGTGTGGCTGCCGTATCGAGCCGACGGCGTTCAGCTCATCGCCCCCGA
>CAZLBS010000124.1:0-8650 GCA_964557505.1 uncultured Nitrospiraceae bacterium
GTTAGGGGAGATCGCCGCGTGGTACAACGAGGTGCGCGAGGCGGGCGGCTACCGCGAATACTATGCTGATGGCAAACAGGGCACGACCCTTCAAGGCGGCGGCGCCGCTGGCGGGCTTGGGATTGATCATGAGTTTTTCGAAAGCGTGCTTGCTGGGCACATCCTGCTGGATGGTTTTCTTGGGGTGCATGCGGAGCCGGAAGGCCTCGAAATCGATCCTAGGTTGCCGCCGCATTGGCCGTCCCTCGCCATCACGAACATCGCGCATGGCGATGCCGTGCTGGACATCTCTGCAACGCATCGAGACGTGACCATCAAGGTCGTGAGCGCGAACCCCCGAAGCGAAGGCCGGTTGCTCAAGGTGCGCGTGACGGGTGGAGGATGGCGCCAGGTCGCGTGCACTGCCGGGGAATCCATCACCGTGCAGCGGTAAGGTCTTTATTCTTCGGCGGCCGCCGCCTCCAGGACCGCCCCAGCCTCGACGATGGTTGCTTCCAATCCCCGGCGAGAGACCGTGATTAGCCGGATGAATCCCGTGCTTGCGGGAGGAGCGAGCCAAACCTGCGCGCCTTCCCAGGCTGGAGCGGCCAAGGCTTCTTCCACCGGCTCTGCCGTTTCCGCGCGTTCACCGGGCGCACTGGCGAGCACCGCATCGACGGGATCATCGGCCATCATGATCAGGTGCATGCGCAAATCCGCCGCCGGCTCATAACGGCTTGTCAGCGCGATCGACCAGCGCGCGCCGCGCCATCTCCGGCGAAGTGCATGCATCTCAGCGAAGAAGCCCCGGTCCGTTTCACTCCCGCCCAGGTGCGTCCAGGGTCCGCGAAAGATCGCGTCATAAGGATCACTGCCGATCCGATTGACGCGATACGCCGCGAAGAAGGTCGCCGGCATGCCTCGCATGAGATCGTCTTCGCCGAGGCTGAACAGGACCGGCACGGGCAATGTGTCGAACAAAGCCTTTGCCTGGCCGAATGCCGCGGGAGAGCCGCCGGCTGTTACTGCGCCGCTGACCGCGATGCATAATGGCTCCAATAAGGCAGCGGCCTTCATGGTCCGGCGGACTGGTTCAGAAACGCCTTCCGGACCAATGCGCAACTCGCCCACGTGAGCGATGACATACTCATCCGGCAAGGCGTCAACAAGAATCTCGGGGGGCGGCGCTTCGCCAAAGGCATAAGGAACTGCGCTGAACAACGCCAGCAGCCCTCTCGTGAATGCCCGGACCATCATTCATCAGCCCCATTTGGAGAAGGCCGCCATGCGGGTGCAAACGCGTCGGCTGGCGCGCCTGCGAGCGGCTCGATGGCCCCGCCTCTAAAGGGAACGGTAAACAACGACGGTCCTTCGCCCCGCGGCGATACCATCACTACACGCGCTCCATCCGGTGAGAAATCGCCGTCAAAGTATTGGTGTGTCTCGTCTGCTGCGACTTCTTCTACGCGGATGCTTTCGGGAAAGACACGCCACAGCCCGCGCTGGCCGCTTCGAAACGATTCGAACAAAATCCATTGCCCATCCGGCGACCAGGTTGGGTTCCAATCGGCTGCGCGGTGATTGCTGATGTCCGAGATGCCGCGGCGGAATGAGATGGTGAAAATCTCCCGGTCGCCGCCGTCGTTTGATTCGTACACGATGTCATCGGCCTGGGGATGGGCAGCGGGGGCATACTCTTGGTACTCCCCATCCGGCGCGAGGATTTCCGGCGGCATGGGAATCGCGGCCGTTTCGGTGACGACGTACAGGTCGGTGGTCAGTGCTTCGTTTTTGAGGCGCAAGCCTGCCGAGAGGATGGCCCCTTTGCCCGCGGCCTCCTCGAGCACGCCCATCTCCCGCACGAAGCCCCGGTCTTGCAGTTCTTGATCGACTGCCACGCCCAGCCCGAGCGCTTGAGCGGCCGCCATAAAGAGCATGAGCGAATTGCCCTCGAGCCAGACGGGCCGGTAAAACGCGCGCGCGGGTCCGCCCCAGGCTGTCTCTTTTCGCGCCGCGGGGTCGTATACGTAGAGTTGCCGCTCGTCTGGAGTTGCCCCGAGGACATACGCCAGCTTGTTTTCACTGCGTTGCCATGCAATGTCTGCCGCGGGGTAGCGCGCGTGGGTCAGGGCCTCCGGCGTGCCCAGGTTATCCGAGATGAATACCGCGCGCCCCTCCGCCGTCATGGAAGTAAAGGCCAGGTAGCGCCCGTCAGCCGACCACGCGGGGGCGCCATCCGCTCTGCCCGGCCCGAGAGGGGTCACGGCGCCGGTCTCGAGATGCAGCACGGACACGCGTTGGCCGTCGGGTTCGAGCCCCTCGACGAATGCCATGTGGCCGGCTGAAAACGATGCGGCAGCGAGCACTGCCAGAAGCGTTGCGTACATGCGCCAAATGATAGCAAACCAAGGGCATCGCGCGAATGCATTGCGAGGCTGCTAACCCGTTGCTATACTGGCGAGTTAGCGGGATCTATCCTGCCTGCATGCGGCTTTGGGACGAGGGGACGGGCGCTGGTGCCATTTGATGTCGTGACGATAGGCGTTGTCTGCGCAGATGTCATGGTGAGGCCGGTCGAGGCCTTGCCTGCCAAGGGAACCTTGGGCCTTGTTCCTCAGCTCGGACTGCATTTGGGGGGGCTCGCGTCCGTGTGCGCGGCGACCAGCGCGAAGCTTGGCTTGACCTCGGCCGTGATTGGCCGGATTGGAGCGGACGGCTTCGGCGATTTTATCGAGAACTATTTGCGGGACGCAGGCGTGGATACCAGCTATTTGGCTCGCATTGAGGGGGCTCGTACGAGCGCGACCGTGGCGCTAGTAGACGAAGCGGGGGAGCGCACGTTTCTACATCACGTCGGCGCGACCCAGCAGCTTTGCGCCAACGATGTACCGGACAGCCTTCTCGCGTCCACCCGGCTTCTTCATTGGGGCGGCCCCGGCATTACGCCTGGGCTCGAAGGAGCGCCCATGGCCGAGGTCATGCGGCGTGCCCGCCAGCACGGCGCCATTGCCTCCATGGATACCTGCTTTGACGGGGAAGGGATCTGGGAAGCAAAGATTCGTGATGTCTTGCCGCATCTGGACATCGTGTTCAGCGCCCTGGAAGAAGGGCGGCTCTACACAGGTCAGGCGGCGCCCGAAGCCATCGCGGCATGGTACCGCGAGCGCGGCGTGGGAACGGCGGTGATCAAGCTTGGTGAACAGGGCATCTACGCGGAGAACGGCGAAGGGGCTGTGCAGTTGCCGGCGCATCACGTCGAACCGCTCGATACGACGGGCGCCGGCGATGCCGCTTGCGGGGCCTTTTTCGTGCCATGGCTGGAGGGGCAGCCGCTTGAAGCGTGCGTGCGCTATGCCAACGCCGCGGGCGGGATGACGGTAACCGCGGCGGGAGGCGCCGGCGCGGTCCGCTCCCGGGAGCAACTCGAACAATTCATGCGGGAGACGCAATATGCATAGCCTGAAACATGCGGGAGCATTCCTAATGCTGCTGATGGTTGCGGCCGCTGCCGCCGCGCAGACGGTGTCGGAATCGGAGTTGGCCCCACCCGGCCAAGCGCAGGCCGCCCCTCAAAGCGAGCAGGCATCAGAATCGGAGCAACCGGCAGATGCACAAGAAACGATGCAAGGCGAGGACGCCCCGCTGGCAGAGCCTCGCCAAGCGCAGGCGCAACCGCCCGCTGAGCCGCGTGAGGAAACGCAGCGCGTAACCCCAGACTCAGGCAGCTCCGGGAGCGGGCGTGCCGTTGCAGCGTTCTGGTTCATCATCCCCAATCTCTAGGAAGTGCTCGTGCTGAATAAGCTATTGGCCGCCATCATGCTTCTCTGTGCCGCCGCTGCCTCGGGCGCCCAGGCTGTCTATGGAGCACCCGGACGTGTGCGGGATGCCGCCGTTCATCCTGAAAGCGGCGATGTTTGGCTCGCGCTATATGACCGGGCCCTCGTCGAGCGGCGCGATGCCAACACCGGTGAACGGCTCGCGGCAATCGCAACAGGTGAAGGCCCGGCTGCCTTGGCCTTCAGTGCTGACGGCGAGGTGCTCGCATGCGTCAACAGCCTCGATGATTCGGTAACGTTTATCGATACGGATGCCAATGAGGTTGTTGCGACGCTGCCGGCAGGTGAAGGGCCGTGCGCTGTCACAGCGTTGCCAGGTGGAGGCTTCGCTGTCGCGAATGCCTTTTCAGACAATGTCACCCTGCTCGATCCGGGCGGCGCCGGCGTCTTGGGCGCCATTTCGAGCGTATCGAGCGTGCCCGTGGCCATCGCGGCTTCGCGCGGCATTCTGGCAGTGGCGACGAGGGCGCCTGCCGCGGTCCATTTGTATGCGGCCGGAGCCGCCGCCCCGGAGCGCATCGTGGCCTTGCCGGAAACCCCCCGTGCGCTGGCGGTCCTTCCGGAAGGAGAATTCATCGCCGCGACTGATGCAGGACTCCTCAGAATCGACCCAGCGCGCGGAACCACAAGCGTTCTCGATGAGCGCGCGGCGTTGGATGCCGCGGTTTCCGGGGCGGCCATATATGGCGTGATGGAAGCCCGGGTGGTTGCGTTCGTTGATGGGGCCGAGGCCACAGCTTGGAATGTGCCGGAAACCGTCCGAGTCGTAGCGGCAGGCGCGGGCATTGTGGCGGCTGCTGTGCCGACGGCGCCCGAATGGATTGTCTTGACGCATGAAGCGCCAGCCTCTGCTCCCGTGGCAGCACGCGGTCCTGAGCCTCAGCCCGCCTTGGCGCCCGCGGCATTGCCCATCGAGCAAGAGGCCGCAAAGCCGGATGCGCCCGCGGAAGCTCCACCGGCGCCAGCCCCGATGGTCCAAGAAGAAGCGGCAGCGCCGATTGGAGAGCCGGAGCAGGAGGCGGCTTCACCGCGCGGCATGGAACCGGAAGAAGCGCCAGCCGCGGCTGTCCCTCCGCAGCCGCCTGTTGCACCGGTGACAGAGCCCGCCCCCATCATTGAGGAAGCCGAGGCCATGCCCATCGGCGCCGAGCCTGAAGCCGGCGAAGGGCCTGACGTGGAAGCTCCTGAGGCAGCCGCACCAAAGGAGGCCGGCTCGCCCGGCCCAACGATAGCTCCCAGTGGAGAAGAGGCGCTAGTGCCGGCCATTGAAGAACAATCGGAGGAGGATGCTCCTCCTGCGGAGGCTCTGCCGCCCTCGCCGGCAGCCTCGGATGAACCGCCTGGAGATGATGATCTGAGTGGGGCGGCGCAAAAAGAAGAAGCGCCCGAAGCGAATCGGCAAGAAGTTCACAGCGAACCCTCCGGCCAGCGAGAAGTCCAGCCTGCTACCGGCGAAGGCGGCGTTTTTCGTCCGGCGCCGGACGATGACGGGGACGATGCCGCAGTGGAAGAATCGGCCTCATCGGACGAGCCTATTGGAAGCCCGCAAGTGCGCCGCGCTCCATTGCGAGAACCCAGCGCCAAGCTGCCGCCCGCCGCGCGTCCTGACAGTACGCCCGCCATCGATAGCGAGCCTATTTCCATCGCGGAGGGCTTGTCGGCCATCCCCGAGGTTGCCCTTCGGCCGGGCGGCTTTGCCATTCCGGATTTGACGGAACAAGGCAACTGGCGCGCTACCGACTTCAATTACGACGCCGAGAATGATGTTTATCGGTTGGCGGGTGATGTGGAACTCATAGTCGACGACACCACGTTTCAGGCCGATGAAGTAATCATCGACCAAAACGAGACCTACCTGCATGCGATTGGCAACGTCGTGGTGGAACAGGAAGAGTCGCGTCTTGAGGCGGACGAACTGTTCTATGATTTGGGCAGCCCGGCCGAAGGCATGACTGCCGAGGAAGATGCCCAGCCCCGGCTTGAGTTGTTGGCCAGCGGGAACGGCGCGCCTGAGGATCCGCGCATTGCCCGTGGGGCTTTCTATGGCACGAATGTCAACCTCACCGAGCCCGACCGCGAATTGCAGGCGCAGTCGCTGGCGTACGACTTCGTGACAGAGACGGGCGAAGCCGTGAACGCGCGGGGACGGGCCGGCGCGTTTTACTTCGCCGCCGCCTACATTAAGTTGCTCGGCCCGGAAAGCCTCGAGGCGGATCAGGTTTGGATCACCACCTGCGATTGCGACAGCGATTATTACAAGGTGCACTTCGAGCACTTATCGGTAGCGCAAGGGACCGTCATTACGGGGGAAGATCTGCAACTGGAAGTGCTCGGCCTGCGCCCGCCGATAAGTTGGCCGAAATGGCGCTCGTACCGAGGCGCCCAGCTCACATCCTCGCTCGATTTCGATAGCGGGCGTCAGGCTGAAATCGGCTATTTCATCAACTTCGCCCAGCGCTTCCGGGTCAACAAGGACATCGAAGTTGGCTACCGCCTGTATCCCACTGAAGACGAAGGTGTTGGTTTTGGAGTCGAAGGCGCCTACGACTTCATGGATACGCCCACGTCGCCACTGTATAGGGGAGAAGGCGAATTCGAGCAACTCATCACGACGAAGAACCGCGGCTATCATCATTGGTATCACCGGCATGATGCTGCAGAAAACCTCGAAGTGCGCGCGCAATGGGAGCAGTGGTACGACGAAGATGTTTTTCGCGACTTTTATTATGACCGCTTTCGCAACCGCACCGAGCCGCGCGCTTTCGCGAATGTGACCTATACGAATCCGTCCTTTATTGCCGAAGGCACCCTGCGGAAGAACGTCAACGGCTTTACGCGGGAAACCGAGCGTCTCCCGGAAGCGGCTGTGCACGTGCTGGAGCGGCCGCTCGCGGACCGCCTCTACCTTGCTTTCGATTCGGTCAATGGCTACAACGAACGGGAACGTGCCGGCGACGAGGGATTCCGCACGGTCAATATCGCGCGGTTGACCTATGACGGCAACATTGCGCAAGCCCTGAATGTCGCGCCCTTTGCCGAGTTCGAAGGAACCTTCTACAGCGATGAACCCGGCGGCAGCGAGAGCAATGTGCGCGGCGCCGCCCGCTTCGGCGTCACGGCGCAAACGCGGTATCACAAGACCTATGATGGCATGCTGGGCTTCTCGGGCTTCAAGCACATCGTGATTCCCTCGCTTACCTATACGTATCAGCCGGAGCCGACGATGGCCATCGAGGACACGCCCTTCTTCGATGCGCTCGACAATGCCGTTGGCCGAAGCCGCCTGGAAGGCAAGGTGGCGCATATCGTCTTGGGACGGGACGGCGAAACAGGCGAAACCTGGCAGGTCGGCAGGGCAAGCTTCTACACCGGGCGTGATTTTTCAAATGAAATCCGCGAATCCAGCGACTATGAGGTTGAACTCGATGTCCGGCCCCGGCCGTGGTATGGCTGGCAGCTTGTCGGCGAACGCCACAGCGAAGACGAGTCGCTCGATTTCACCGGGCCCTTCGCCCTGGAGCAAAGCCTCATTCGGCTTCATGAGTTGTTCGTTGAACCCATCACCGATGAGCCGCTTGACCGCAACGTGCTCGAGCGGTTCCGCGCGAGCCGTGGCGACTTCGAGCGGGTGTTGACGCAATTGTATTTTGAGGATGCGCCCCGGCTGCGCAATTGGAACGGCCGCGTTGGCTTCGCCTATACGAAGACGCGCGAGGAAGTCTTCAACCGGGAAGTGCTATACGGCCTCGGCTACCGCCTGAGCGATAAGTGGTCGCTGGCATTCGAGCACCGCTACGACTTCGAACGCGACGACCTTGTGCGGCAGACATACCGTATTCGGCGGGACTTGGAGTGCGTCGCCTGGTCGCTCAACATCGAAGACCGCGAAAGCGGCCTCGACCTCGGCTTCGAGTTTTCGATTACGTCGTTTCCTGGCACCAATATCGGCTTCTAGCCGGGAGGCGGTTGCACCTCTACCGGCGAACGGCTACCCTACCGGTTTGCCTTGGGTGTCAGCAGGCCCGCGACAGGCAAAGAAGGGGACTTCGGGGTTATCGTCATGCTTTCTGTACACATCGTCATCTCCGACCGAAACTGGATTCTCGAGCGTTTTGCCAGCATGCTGATGGAACGTCTTGACTACGTTACCTATGACCTTCAGCCGAATCCAGATGCGCTGATTCAATACTGGATGACGTATAGCACCCGCCACGGCCGTGCCCGCGTGTCCCCTCTAGAAACGGCTTGGTTTACCCATGTCGAAGATTTCGTGCCGAATACAGCCAAAATGTTTTTCGATATTGCCGGCCAGCTTGATCACTGCATCTGCCACAGCGAAATGTATGCGCAACGGCTGCGCGAGGCGGGCATCAACGACGTGAGCGTCATCCCGCCTGGCATTGATCATGATCAGTTTCAGCCGCGCTTGCGCGTGGCCGTAGTTGGGCGTACGTATCACACCGGCCGGAAGGGGGAGGATTTGGTGGCCGAGGTGATGGACATGGACGGCATCGACTGGCACTTCACCGGCTCCGGCTGGCCGGGTCCAACGCGCTTCGTACCCCAAGAAGAATTGCCCGATTTTTATCGCTCGATGGACTATGTGGTCGTACCTGCGCACTACGAAGGGGGGCCGATGTGCGTGCCCGAGGCGCTGGCTTGCGGCACGCCTATCATTGCCCCGCCCGTCGGCTGGGTGCGCGATTTTCCACATATCGAATTCCGGACGGGGGATGCGCAGGATTTGCGCCGGGTCTTATCCGAGTGCTTAGAAGAAAAGCGCGGCTTGGCCCAAGCGGCAGCGGATTATACATGGGATCGCTTCGTCCAGCTCC
>CAZLBS010000125.1:0-8641 GCA_964557505.1 uncultured Nitrospiraceae bacterium
AAAGCGGTGCCGCCGCGTGTGGAGCTGACGGCTTCACACATGACGGCACCCGAAGGCCGCAGCCGCGCTCGCGTGGCTCACAGGTCTGCGGTTGCCGCGCCGCTGTGGAAGGCGGGCGCATGGCTCTGGCTGGCTGATCACTGGCAACCCATGCGCTCTCTCGGTTCCGCCTTCCCGGCAACGCAATCGCTTACCGTGACCATGGGACGCGGCGGTTGTGAACGGTCGTTCACAACCTGCTGGAGGGTCACGGTATGGCGCTTTACTCGCTCAGCGTCTCCACCGTCGGAAAGAGCACCCATGCGCCCGGCACCGCCGGAGCGCATCTGCGCTACATCGCCCGCGAGGATGCCGCGACCCATCTCGAAGCCGCGCACATGCCGGAAGACGCCCAGCAAGCCCGGACCTGGATGGACACCTACGAACGCGAGGCCCGCAAGAATGCCCGGCTCGCCACGAAGGTCCGTATCGCCCTGCCCCGCGAGCTGAGCCGCGAGGAGAACGCGGCTCTTGCCCGCGAGTTCGTCGCCGGGCTCACCGGCAGGCGCGTGCCCTTCCTGTTTGCCATCCATGACCGGGGCAAGGATGCCCACAACCCGCACGCCCATATCGTGCTGATCGACCGCGACATCGAAACCGGCAAGCGGGTGCTGATGCTCTCCGACAGCCCGCGCGACCGGCGCAAGGCCGGGCTGCCCGAGAACGGCGTCGAATGGGTACGCGAGCGGTGGGAGCATCATGCCAACCAGGCGCTTGAGCGGGCCGGTCACGAGGCGCGGATCGACCGGCGCAGCCTGGAGGCCCAGGGCATCGACCGCACACCGCAAATCCATATCGGGCCGCGCGCGCAGCACATCGACAGCCAGGTCCACCGGCCCGAGAGCAAGGTCGTGCCCTCCCCTTCCCCGCGCATGCCGGAGCGGGTGATCGATTATCCGCTGATCGATGCCGGGCGCACAAGGCGCGAGCGCAATGCCGAGATCATCGATCTGAACATCGAGCGCGCCGCCCGCTCGGAGAATTTCGAGACGCGGGTCTGGGCACAGTTCGAGCGTGAGCAGCGGGCCCAGGACCGGGTGCTCGAAGGCGCGGTGATTTCCGCTGCGCGGCAGCGCACCACGGAGCTGCGCCGGGTGAAACAGGGCTTTGCCGCCAGGCGCGCCGAGCTGCGAGCCCGCCGGAACGCCGAAGGCAGGCTCGCGCGGGACTGGATACGGCAGCGCTACGCCCCGGACGCCGCCAATCTGCGCAAGCGGCACGATGGCGAACGCGCGGCGCTTTCCAGGCAGCAGCAGCGTGTTCTCTCCCGGCTGGCCGCGCTCTTCGACATTACGGGCCGGACGAAAAAGACCCGCGCCGAAGAACGCCAGGCCCTTGCCGAGCGGCACCGGCAGGAGCGCCGGGCATTCGCGCAAACGGTGCGTGATGCCCGCGCCGCGCAGGCCGAAGCCGTCACTGCGCGTTATCAGCCCGAGAAGATCGAGATCGCACAGGCCCGCACGCAGGCCCTCACCCGGCTCGCAGAGCGCCACAGCGAAGCTCTGGTGCGTGAGGACCGGCAGCGCCAGGCCCGTGAGGCCGAGCGCGAGCAGGCGCGCAACACCGTGCAGCAGCAGATCACGACCTGGAAACAGGCGCGCAAAGGCCGCGAGGCCGAACAGGCCAAAGCGGCCTCACAGCTCGGCAAGGAATGGGATCGCCAGATCGACGACCGGCAGCCGCGCGATCACGGCGGCATGGACGAGGCCACACGGCAGCGGCTCGAACAGGTCCGCGAGAAGCGCCGCCGCGAGCGCGAACAGCGCGGCAAGGACAAGGGCCGCGACCGTGATCGGGGTTACGAGCGGTAGGCTTGATTGATGCAAACGAATCTGCCATCGTATAGGTGTATACAAATAAACACCTAATCACCTATACAGGTAAGCATCCGTATGAAAGTTCTATCAATCATCTCTCAGAAAGGCGGGGTCGGAAAAACGACCATTGCCACGGCCCTCGCTGTGGCCGCTGAAAAGGAAGGCAAGCATGTAGCCTTATTCGATCTCGATGACCAGGCAAGCGCTTGCTTCTGGTCCGATATTCGCGAGGCCCCTACTCCAGCCATCAAGGACGTGAAGGCTGTCCGTCTTACCAATTACCTCGACTCGATGCGGGAGGCAGGCTGTGAACTCGTTATCATCGATTGCCCCCCCGTTCACAAGGATATCGCCCTTGATGCGGCGGCTCCGGCAGATTTTGTCCTCATTCCGACCAAGCCCGACCTGTTTGATATTCGGTCGATGCAGATGACTGTGAATTTGCTCTCGAAGATCGACAAGCCCTCGGCGGTGATCCTGACCTTCTGCCCACCGTCCGGCCCGGAGGTGCCCGGTGCAAGGGATGCAGTCTCGCAAATCGGGGCGGCGCTCTGCCCGGTCGAGATGGGTTTGCGCAAATCCTATGCCCGCGCCCAGCAGACCGGCCTGACGGCGCAGGAATTCGAACCGGAAGGCAAGGCAGCGCAGGAAATCATCGACCTATACGAATATATGTGTATACAGCTATACAAAAACGAGGCAGGCCATGAAGAAAAGCAATCCATTGCAAGCCGCGCTTGATCGCGTCGAACGAACCCAACCTGACCCGGTTTCTGCAGTTCATGCAGCCGCGTTGCCGGAAAGCACTGCTACACAGAAACGCAAGCCGAGCCGGGAAGGGACCGTTCTCATCGGAGGGCATTTCCCCCCTGCCGTGAAACAGCGGCTTCGTCTTCTCGCAGCCGAGGAGAACACGACCTCACAGGCTTTGCTCGAAGAAGCCCTTGATCTCCTCTTTATCAAAAAGGGAAAGCAGGCTATCCGCTAAGTAAACATATATATGTATACACCTATACATATTACGCAATACGCACCGTTGCCTAGCGGGGCGCTCCTTTCTTCTCATACCAGCTCTGGCAGAACTTGACAAAATGCCGGTCGGGGTGCTTGGGCTCGATCTCGTTCTCTCCAAGCCACCGCCGCCATTGCCTTTCAATATAATAGATATCCCAGCCGGGCGCGGCGAGGCGGCCATCATGGTACGCGTCGCCGCCTAGTGGACCATTCCAGGATTCACTGACAGCAGGGGCGGGGATAGAGCCCCGGTTGATGAATATCACCGTGCCCGGCTCTTCAAGCCGAATGGTATAATCCGGCATGTGGTCGTGTTTTTCGTTCTGCTCGATCACGTTATGCACGAGACGTTTGAATTCCCGCAGTGTCGATGATGAACCGCATTTACGTTGCAGCACATCGAGCGAAACTCTCCACTCCGGCTGCCTACCGCAATGCTTGCGCGCAAGCTCGTACATCCGCCGCTCAAGTGGCTTGCGCAGCCGAAAATAGTTCCGATTGAGCGTTAGAACCTCGCGCCCGTTGATCGCGTTGAAAACCCAGTCCGACAGCTTGATTTCTATTTCCTGCATCCGCCCGTCGCGGGTCTCCCGAACAATCCGGGCACGGTCGATGATGCTGAAGATGTCGAGTTGTTCCGTGCCGCCGGTGACGATGTTGGTCTCGATCTGCGTCCCCTGGAGCCGCGCGAGCGCGGCGCGCAACCCATCATAGCCGCGGCCGTCCGTGACTCGATTCGTGGCTTTCAGCAGGTCGTAAGCTCGCAGGCGTACCGTCTGCGAGACCTTCTTGCCTTCATTGATCGCTGCCATGATCTGGCTGATGCAGTAGATCAACACATCGCGGTCATGGATCGTCGCCAGGCCGTCCGCCGACGGTTTCACTTCCAGATAATTCTTCCCGCCGCCATCCTCGTATCGCCGCACGCGATGGTCAGGCTTGGTCGAAAGTGAGAAGATCGGATGCGCCATTGAGGCCATATCGCCCTTGGGCGCGGCGTCGAAGATATCGCACACAAAAAAGTCTCCCTGTTCCTGTCGGTCAGGAAGAAGGGGAGAACGGACCTCTTTCGTGATATCACCCACCATGCGATTATGGTTCGTGATTTTACACACGCCGTCAACCCGTTTCGTGATATCACCCACATCGAGTCTCTTTCGTGATTTTACACACGCTCTTTCGTGATTTTACACACGCTCTTTCGTGATTTTACACACGGGGTGTCCCGGATTATTATTATGTTTCAATATGTTACGCGGCTAATTTTGCCCTTAACACATCTATTAACCCATAATTAACACCAGCATCCCTCTGTATACGTGTATACATTACAAAACGCGCGCCGCCTAACGGCGGCCAAATTGACAGCCGCTGCGCGGCTGGCTTCTTTCTTCCGCGCCCCTTCGCCTGCGGCGAACCCGCGCCCCCCACCACAAAAAGGCTCAGAACTCACCAAAAGCAGATCAGCTCTTGCGGACGCTCGTCCTCGCCTGCCTGATCCCCTAAGACTTCCAGGAACCCCGATACAAGGGGTGGGTCCTCGCCATGCTCGCAGGCTACGCCTGCTGCGCGTGGCTCCGGGCCCGCTTACGCGCCCTTGTATCGAGAACCCTTGCAGTCTTTTTACGGGGTCAGGCGAGGGACGGCTCCGAAAGCAGATCAGCACTATCCGCTGAAGGCTCCGGGGCGGACGGCACCGCCGGACGGTCTGGACACACCGCGCTCTCCAGAAAGAAAGGGCGCGCTTCGACCCCTTTTAAGGGGTGTAAGGCACATACAGGGGTAAATTTCTATGGCGTTCCCGCCTCTCCAGAGGATTGGAACGCATATTCCTGTGGACAAGCCCCATATTGGTGTTGAAAGCGGTTAAGTGGTGCAACAAACTGCACCTATGGCCCGCCCCCGAGGAAACCGCAAAACTGCCCGTCTTACCGTCAGCCTGGACGATGATGTCCACGCCGCGCTTGCCGCGCTCGCGCAGCGGCAAGACGTGTCGCTCGCATGGGTGATGCGCCGCGCTGCTGTTGAGTTCATCGAGCGGCATGCGCAGGCAGAACTGCCGTTGCGACGACCGGGTGCAGCCGCGTCCCCGCCCCAGTTCAAAGGGGGGGAACGGTGACGCAAGAAGTTCCCGAGGACGACGAAGAATCCGACCTCGAAAAAGAGGTATCCAGCACCGAAGTTGCCTTAACGCCGAGCGAAACGGCGGATCCGCAAGCCATCGTTGAGACCAAGATCCCGCAGGATATCCGCGACCTCTACGAAGTATACAGCTACCGGAACGCGGCGGTCATTCTAAGCGAGACGCGAACCGAGGAGTTCAACGAACTGCTCGACGCTCTCCGCGCCTTCAGGATAACCACCACCATGATCCGCACGGCAGGCGGCAACGAGTCCGATATTCCGAAGCTGTTTTCAAGCACTCTGCGTCCTCTCGGCTGGCATGAAACCATCGTGCAGGGGGATCTGCTCGTAAAGCTGCTGTGGAAAGAGCAGGTTGGCACAACTGCCAAAGGCAAGGCCAAGTTTGAAAAACGCGACCGTGAGTTATTGCGCGAGCGTTTTCTTGACGGCCATAAAATAGACTACGTAAAAGGTAAGGTTGCTTTTGATCTTGAATGGAATAGCAAGGATCAGACTTTTGACCGTGACTTATACGCATTCAGCGCATTCTCACAATGCGGTATAATTGATGCGGCAGTTTTGATTACCCGTAGCGCCTCGCTTAATCCGGTATTCCGCAAGCTTGGCCCGTCGCTGAAGAAAAACGGATCCGTCGAATACAAATCCTCCGGCGTTGAGCGCATGACACACGAAAAATACGGCGCAAGCACGACGTGGATGGGCAAGCTGCTTTACCGGCTCAATGCCGGGCGGAATGGAGGATGTCCAGTTCTTGTTATTGGAATAACACCAAAAATAATTGAAGATTGGAGCGAAGACGATGCGGCCTGATCCTGTAAAAGAATTCAAGCAACAACTAAAAGGCTGCAAATATTCAACGGTGCTGGCCGATCCGCCTTGGCGCTTTATCAACCGTACGGGAAAAATGGCCCCTGAGCACCGCCGCCTGAGCCGCTACGGCACGATGGATCTCCAAGAGATAAAGGCGCTGCCGGTTAGCAGCGCCGTAAGCGATCCCGCGCATCTTTACCTATGGGTGCCCAACGCGCTGTTGCCCGAGGGCATCGAGGTTATGAAGGCATGGGGCTTTGACTACAAAACCAACATCGTCTGGCACAAGATCCGCAAAGACGGCGGATCCGACGGGCGCGGCGTGGGCTTTTATTTTCGCAACGTGACCGAACTGGTGCTGTTCGGGATCCGGGGGAAGAATGCCCGCACCCTTGCGCCCGGTCGCCGTCAGGTGAACCTGCTCGCCACGCAGAAACGCGAGCACAGCCGCAAGCCGGACGAACTTTACCCGATCATCGAAGCGTGCAGTCCCGGCCCGTACCTTGAGTTATTCGCGCGGGGAACGCACACCGGCTGGGCCGCATGGGGAAACCAGTCCGAAGATTATGACATCACGTGGGACACCTACGCCCACAACAGCAAGCGTGAAACGGTTGTGGCCGCCGAATAGACTTGCCCTCTCCATTCCGTAGCAGTGGAAGGATATTATAATATGAGCACGCTTGACAAAAGCGATCCAATCTTTGACAGGCTGTTTGATCTTGTGGCCAATGAAGATGACGAAACGAAGGTAATAGAAGGGCTCAGAAAAGAAAGCGCAGATAAAATCGAGCAATTTATTGGTTGGTTTGGATGGAAATATTATGAAGAGCGCCGGGTGCTGTTCCAGCAAGAACTAAGAAAGCGCCGGGTGGATGAGGCAGAGCGGCTAGCGAAGGAAAATCAGAAACCAACAGCAGGAAAAATCTGGGAAGAATTTTTAGTGCAGTTACCGGCGCAATCGGCGAAGGGTATATATATTTTACTTGGTGCGGCGCTAGCGCTGGCAGGAAATTGGCTTTGGAATTATCTGGGTGGTGGATAAAAAATATGTTTTCGGTGGCGCGATGAGGCTTATGGTCTTCGCCGATTCCAGAATTTGACGAAAGCACCCGCTAGATAATGCCCTCCCGCAAAGCATTGGGGAAAACTATTAATGTCTCTTTCGGGGATGGTTGAAATCCCTCGCCTTCAGGCGAAGCAAAGTTGGGCCGTAGGCTCGCCCGGCGAGCGTAGGCCAAGGGAACGAGTGTTGGGAGCGAAGCGACCGCATCTGCGTCTTTAGTCGGCTTCAGCCGAGCAACGAACCCCTCGACTTCCAGTCGAGGGTCGTTCAGTTACCATCAGTACGATGTACACGAACGTCAATACGGATGGAACCCGCTTTGGCAACAACCATTGCACGGGGTGGACATCAACCAGTAATCTTCTGAACCATCATTTTGGCAACTACACAGCTAGCGATGCATTATGGACAGGTCACTCGCCGAATGTGACTAGCTGCAGCTTTGGCTCATACAGGCTTTACTGCTTTCAGCAGTAGTACGTGTCCTTGGCGGTATCCGCTGTGCAACCTCCCGGCGAAATAATTTGTCATAACATTGCGCGATAATGATAATTATGGGCAAGGGATGGGAAGCCGTCGGCACACTGGCCGAAGACGGACAAGCGTGCATAAATCAAGATTTCTGCACGCCTGTTTAAGGATTGTTAGGGACTATTTTCCGATACCTGCAGATTGGCCGTGAGGTAACGCTCTTCTATACCGCCGATCCGTTGGTCACGTTTTCCCCATTCGGGATTATCAACAGCAAATTCGGCTGTCATTAACCTATCAGGGCTGAAACTCCTAACGCCACATTCGTCGTCAAAACGGACACTTAAAGTCCCTGGCCGCTCGCTGTTCCCAACAAGAATACCGTACTTTCGGCTGCCATCTTCTTCTATAGCGACAACGCCATTCTTAATGTGTATGTCACCACCATTTATAGAAGCGCGACCAAATTCATTCATAGGACGATGCATTATATTACTCCTCTTTGAAAATCTTAAAATATAATGAACAATATTATGAAAAAAATACCGGTATTGTCAATGAATATTTTTCAGAAATTAAAATAGCGAGAAATATACAGAGCCTTGTACAGAGGGTTACTAAACTACGCCCGCCTCACGGTGCGGGTGCTGACCTTGAACAGACTGGCGATCTCATGCAGGGCGCGGCCTTCATCATCACGCATGCGGCGTACCTCATGGCGTTGCGCCGCCGTCAGGGCAGGGGGCCTGCCACCGATCCGGCCCCGGCGCTTGGCCGCATCGAGACCTTCTCGCGTTCGCTCTGAAATCCGCTCGCGCTCGAACTGCGCGATCGAGGCGAAGACGTGGAAGATCAGCCGCCCGGCTGAGGTCGTCGTGTCGATATCCTCGGCCAAAGAGCGAAAGCCCGCGCCACGTTCCTGGATCGTCTCGACGATCTCCAGCAGGTCGCGCAAGCTCCGCGCCAGGCGGTCATATTTGGCGACGACGATCACATCGCCCTCGCGGAGTTGATCGAGCAGCTTGTCCAGCTCCGGGCGGCTGCGCACCGAGCCGCTGATCTTGTCGGCGAAGATGCGCTCGGCACCGGCGGCCTTCAGGGCGTCGGTCTGGGCATCGAGGTTCTGGTCGTCGGTCGAGACGCGAGCATAGCCAATAATCATGCGAGAAGTGTGACAAAAACCGGCCAAAACTGCAACGGTTTTGTCAGGGGGTTTTGTCCTTATCAACAGCGCGGTTTTCCGTCAGGGCGGGAATCGTGACAAAAACGACCGTTTTGG
>CAZLBS010000126.1:0-6740 GCA_964557505.1 uncultured Nitrospiraceae bacterium
TGACGCCACCACGGGGCAGAATGGACTCACCCAGGCGAAGATGTTTACGGAGGCGCTGAAGGTCAACGGCATCGTGTTGACCAAGCTCGACGGCACGGCGAAAGGCGGAATCATCGTGCCCATACAGAAGCAGCTTGGCGTGCCCGTTCTGATGATCGGCGTCGGTGAAGGCGTTGACGACTTGCAGCCATTCGACCCGAAGCAATTCGTTGATGCATTGTTCGGGTGATGCCTCCCAGCAACTGGGCCGAGCGCCATGAGCAAGGCAGTGATGAAGCAGATAGCACGTCTGCTGGATAGTCTGGACCCCGGTGAATTGCATGCCGTCTCGCAGCGTTGCGGAGTTCAGGAAAGGCCCCATTCGACGCCAGCGTCGTGAGGCTTGGCAATCCTCTTGCATGTGTCGGTCCTGGGGCAGTTGCACGGTTACGTGCATGCGGATGTGTTCGGCGCACGTGGCAGCTTCCATGCGCACAGAGACGGGTCTTCGCCTCCTCGACGCCTTTCAGGTTGCCAGCGCTAGGGAATCGGGCTGTGCCGCCATCTTGACCAATGACATGTGCTTCCGCAGAATCACTGAACCGCAAGTCTTAATGGTGTCCGACTTCGCAGCAGAAACGCCAGGCCAGGAAAGCTAGCCCGATGCCAATTCACTATTACAACACGCTGACCCTTCGCAAGGACGAGTTCGTGCCCTTGGAGCCGGGCAAAGTGAAGCTCTACAACTGCGGGCCAACGGTCTACAACTATGCCCATATCGGCAATCTGCGGACCTTCATGTTTGTCGACCTGCTGCGGCGGCATCTGGAGTACCGCGGCTATGACGTCATGCACGTCTGCAACATCACCGATGTGGAAGACAAGATCATCCGCACGTGCAAGGAGACCGGCGAAAGCCGCGAGTCGCTGACCCAGCGCTTCACCGAGGCCTTCCTGCAGGACACCGACACGCTGGGCATCAAGCGTGCGAAGCACTATCCACGGGCAACCGAGCACATCGACGATATGGTCGCGCTCATCCAAAAGCTGGGCGGCAAGGGACTGACCTACGAGACGGGCGGCAGCACGTATTTCCGCATCGGCGCGTTCGATGACTACGGCAAGCTGAGCAAGAAGGACATGGAGCAGCTCCAGGCAAATGCCAGCGGGCGCATCGATTCCGACGAATACGAGACCGAGGATGTGCGGGACTTCGCGCTCTGGAAGGCTTACACCGAGAACGACGGCGACATCTACTGGGAAACGCCGATCGGCAAGGGGCGGCCCGGCTGGCACATCGAGTGCTCGTGCATGAGCATGCGGCAGCTTGGCGAAACCTTCGACATCCACTGCGGCGGCGTCGATCTCATCTTCCCGCATCATGAGAACGAAATCGCGCAGAGCGAAGGCGCGACAGGCAAACCCTATGTGAACTACTGGATGCATGCCGAGCACCTTATCGTCGAAGGCAAGAAGATGTCGAAATCGGCGGGGAACTTCTTTACCCTGCGCGATTTGCTCGATAAGGGCTATCATCCGCTCGCCATCCGCTATGTGCTGCTCATGACTCATTACCGGCAGCGGCTGAACTTCACGTTCGACGGCTTGGACGCCGCCAAGGAAAGCATGGAGCGCGTGCGCGACTTCCGCGAGCGACTGCGAAGCGTTACGGCCCGCGAGGGCAGCGGTCTCAACGAAGCCATTTCCACATGCGAAAGAGGCTTCGGCGAAGCACTCGACGACGACCTCAACATCAGCGGCGGCATGGCTCATGTCTTTGATTTCATCCGCGAAACCAACCGCCGCATCGACCATGGCGAAATCAGCAAGGCAGATGCGGAAGCCGCCCTCGAACTGCTTGACCGGCTTGATGCCGTGGTTGGCATTCTCGGCGATGGCGCTGATGAGGAAGAGGTCCCCAGCGAAATCACTGAACTCGTGCATGCCCGCCAACGCGCCCGGCGCGACAAGAACTTTCGTGAAGCCGACGCAATCCGCGACAAACTCCTCGCCATGGGCTGGGAACTCAAGGACACGCCCGACGGCCCGAAGGTGAGAAAGAAACTGGAGCAGACCGTGTAGACGCGTGGGGGCTAGCTCCTTCTCGCCGGCAAGAGCCAATCATTGGTCATCGCCAACAGCGGCCTGATTGTGGAGTGACGGCAATTTCTGTTTCAGCGTGTTGGCTTCAGCTTGCGGCCGGTATGGACGAGAGCGATCTCGTCCTTTCCATGTTTCTATGAACCGCTTCATCCTCGAGGCAATGTTCGCGCGCGTGACGACTGCATTTGCGGTGCTGCCGTTCAATGCAAACTGGATGGTCTCGCCGCGCGGTTCGTTGGCGCGGCTGGCTCCCGAATACCCGATCACGGTCGTGGATATCGGCTGCCGCGGCGGATTGCCCGAGGAGTTGTGGAGCTTGCGGCGAGGGGTGCGCCTCATAGGCTTTGATGCCGATCCGGCGGAGTGTGCGCGGCTGAATGCAGAGCGGCACGGTCTGTTGGCGCGCGAGGTGCATCCGGTATTCATTGGCGGGGTGGATGGCGAAACGCCGTTTCATTTGTACCGCGCGCGGGGGGAATCATCGGCGCGGCTGCCGGACGCGGGCTTCGCCGTGCATTTTGCCCATGATAGCTTTGCCGTCGACGAGACCATCACGGTGGACGCGCGCACGCTGGATTCGTTCTGGCGTGAGCAAGGGGCATTGCCTCCGCCGGATTTCATCAAGCTGGATGCGCAGGGCACGGAGTACGAAATTTTGGAAGCCGCATCAGAGTGCTTAGCGGAGGCCTTTATGGTGCAGGCGGAGGTGCAGTTCACCCCCCAATACGAGGGGCAAGCGCTGTTCGATCAGGTGATGGCGCTCATGCGCGCGCGGGACTTTGAGCTGTTGCACCTCGCACGCGTCTTTCAGCAGCGCAAAGACTACCCTGGCATTGCAAAAGGACAACTCACCTTTGGGGACGCATGGTTTGTCCGCCGGCTGGATACGCTGGCGGACGTCTCGCCGGAGCGTTTGGTCCGCTACGCCCTGCTGCTCATCAACTACGGCGCGCTCGACCTTGCCCACGCCGTATTGAGGACGCATACCCTTCCTGACAATGCGCATAGAACTGTTGCCGATTATCTCCGCAAGCATTCAGGCACACGCACGAAGCGCACCCTTCGAGCGGGGGCAACCACGCTTATCGATAAAGCCGCGTTGTTGCTGCTGCATCTCCGCCGGCACAACGGCCTGCGGATTGATTCGGACCGTTCCTGGCCTTACCGCTAACAGCTTTCCGCCTGACCCGTCCAGTGCAATTCGGCACAACCCCGTTCAGGCGCGCCCGGGGCGCCTGCCCCATTCGCCGGCCTTCGCAGGATCGTAGTCAGGGTTGGGTTCGGGCATGGGCGCATCGACGGATTCACGCCACGCGGCGAGCCGTTGCTGGAGACCCTTCGCGGCTTCCGGACGCGCCTCAGCCAGGTTGCGCTGCTCACCGATGTCTTCCTGCAGGTCATAAAGTTCAAGCCGTCCATCTTCCAGAAACTCGATAAGCTTCCACCGGCCGGCACGCATGGCGCTGGCTGGCCGCGAGTGATGGTAATGCGGGTAATGCCAATAGATGGCGCTGCGTCCGAGGCCCGGCTGTCCATCCGTCAGCAACGGCAGCAGGCTCATGCCGTCGCAAGGATATCCTGCGGGCATGCCGAGACCCGCCGCTTCGGCGAAGGACGGCAAGAGATCAGGACTCGTCACGGGCTCGGGACACACATGGCCTGCAGGAATCGTACCGGGCCAGCGTGCGATGAGCGGCACGCGGATGCCGCCCTCGTAGAGCGAGCCCTTCTCGTCGCGCAGCGGTTCGTTGCTGGTTACCTGCGGGCCCTTGCCGTCGAACCGCCGGGTCAGGCCGCCGTTGTCCGAATACAGCATGAGCAGCGTGTCTTCCTCGAGACCAGCCTCGTGCAGCTTCGCCACGATGCGGCCCACCGAGCGATCGATGTGCTCGACCATGGCCGCATACACCGGATGCGTAATGCGCCCATTGGGCGCGGGCTTGGCCTCATACTTCGCCACGAGTTCTTCGTCCGCCTGCAGCGGGATGTGAACGCCGTAGTGCGAGAGATACAGGAAGAATGGCTGCTCGCGATGCGCCTCGATGAATGCTTCCGCCCGCGCGGTCAACACGTCGGCTAGGTACTCGTCTTCGCCGGTGTCGATCGGCGGGGTTGTCCGGAAGCCATAGTGCGGCCCGTGATGCACGAGCGACTCATCGAAGCCGTGTTGCTTGGGGAAATGCTCGGGGCCGCCCAAGTGCCATTTGCCGAACATGCCGGACACATAGCCGCACTCGTGAAGCAACTCGGCTATGGTGACCGTTTCCTTGGGTAGATGCTGCGTGCGGTTGATGGGGACGCGCAGGTTTTCATGGGGACGCCAGTGCCCGGGTATGAAATCGGTGAGGCCGAGCCTGGCCGGATACTGCCCCGAGAGGATGCTCGCGCGCGTGGGCGAACAAACCGGACACGCCGCGTAGGCGTTTGTAAAGCGCATGCCGCCCTCAGCCAATGCGTCGATATGGGGCGTTTCGTGCCATGGATGCCCGTAGCAGGCAAGGTCGGACCAGCCCAAATCATCAATTAGGATGAAGACGATGTTCGGGGCACGGCTGGCGTATGCGCTTCGCTGGGAGGGCGAGCCGGCAGCAAACGCCGCGGCGCTGGTTAGCGCGCTTCCTAGGAATGCCCTGCGTGTCGTCATGGCCCGTCTCTCCCGGTTGGGTCCCACATGCGCGCCAGAATGTATCTGCGCACGCGCCGGGAGCGCAAGGAGAGGAGAGGGTTCAGCGCCGCTCGGCAATCATTGGCATGCCATGCCGCGAGGCGAGCGTGATGCGGGGGTACAGCTTGGGGGCCTCTTTTCCGGCATAGCGAAAGCGCCATTCGCGAACGATGCGAGACACGACCAGGGCCATCTCGAGCCAGGCGAAGCGCTCACCGATGCATGTGCGAATGCCGCCGCCAAAGGGGAAATAGGCGTAGCGATGGACCGGCTGCTTGCCGCCTTCCCAGCGCGAGGGGTCGAACCGCATGGGGTCGGCCCAATACCGCGGCGAGCGGTGCACGGCGAAGGCGCTAACGATGATCCCGGTGTTTTTCGGGATGCGATAACCGCCGAGTTCGGTGTCCTCCTTCGCAACCCGATCGAGCATGTACACAGGCGGATACACGCGCATGGTTTCGGCGAGCACGTTTCGTGTGAACGGCAAGGCCTGGTATGCCTCCATACCGGTTAAGCCCTGCGCGGCGGCCGCATCGGCTTCGGCTTCTACTTGTGCCGCGACGCCGGGATGCTGCGACAGCAGGTAGAAGGTCCACATCATGACAGAGGCCGTCGTGTCGTGCGCGGCCAGCAGGATGGTCATGATTTCGTTGCGCACGAGATCCATCATTTCCCGCGAGTAGCCATCGTTCTTGGCTTGACGCACGAATTGGGCGAGTACGTCATCGCCGCTTTCCCCAGCCTCCACCTGCCTGCGCTTTGCCCGGGCGATGGCATGGCACACGAGATGAAGCCGAAAGTAGCCGCGGGTAAAGCGCCAGTTGCTGTGAATGGGCAAGGGCCCCAGCGGAAAGCGAATGGGGTTGCCGATGCGGTAGGTCAGGTTGGTCACGTCGCCGAGGCCTTCGCCAATCAGCGGCGCGCCAGGACGCAGATTCATCCCGAAGAGCGTATCGCCAGCGATGGCAATGGTCAGCAGCATCATGCGGTGCGACAGGTCGAATCGCTCGCCGTCGTTCAGGGAATGAGCGAGTGCAGCCGCTTCCCGGTCCATCGCCTCGACATACTGCGGCATCGCCTTGCGCGACAGGTGCGGATTGGCCAATTGGCGCTGCGACCGGTGCCGTTCGCCCTCGCTCGCCAGCATGCCTTCGCCGAGAAAGAATCGTTTGGCCTCTGTCGAATACAAGCCCTTCGGGAAAAGGTCTTGCCGGCCGACCAGCACATCCTGGATCAATTCCGGCTGCGTGACGAGCACCGCGCCCTTCGGGCCAAACTTGAATGCAACCGGCCCGTCATAGTCGCGCTCGAGTTCTTGCAGCATTTCAAGAGGCCGGTAGCCAAAGCGCAGCGCATGCTGCCCGGGCAATGCCTGCGGATACCACGGCAATCCGCCAGGCGCCGCACTCGATGTTCCTGAAGCAATGGATTGTGGGGATAATGTCGATGCCATGAATCAACCTCCTGGGTATAAACTTCATGCATCGCGGAACGATTCCTGCACCGTGAACGGGGGCGTGCAAGCTTTGCGCGGAGACATGTGTGTAGAGGGGCCGTGGCATTCTTCGGCGCCTATGCAAAGACTTTCATGTGAAGGCTACGCCAGTTCGGCGCGGTTCAACTCGTCCAACTCGGCTTGAATGCTCTGCGTCACAGGGAAACGGAAGCCGGTCTTGGGATCAAGGTCGAGATCGAGCACTTTTAGCGACGTGGGCAATTGCTCGCGCTTCCACTGGTTGTACGCGAACAGCTTGCCGAACTTGGCGGTCCATTCGCGGAGTTGTTCGGCATCGTGCTCCGGATAGCGGCAGACCATGACGCGCCAGCAATCGGGCAAGGCGAGGCGGCCCCGGCCAAAGAGATAGAGCAAATCGTCAAGCACGGCGTAGGGCATAAGATCTTCCTCATCGCTTTGGCCCACGTCGAGTTCGGCGCTGGGGGGAATCGCCAGCACCTTGTCGAGCGCGGCGATATTGTCCCGCTTGGCGATGTG
>CAZLBS010000126.1:6750-8631 GCA_964557505.1 uncultured Nitrospiraceae bacterium
TGGCTGATGGCCGTCAGTTCACTGCGAAGCGCCCTGTTGAGATAGTCTATGACCTTGGTGTCGCCTTTCATGGCGGTTCTCCTTGGTTGTCGCCGCCCGTAGTCGTATAGCCGACTGCTGCCTCGCTCAAGTTCGACGTGACCAGCACCAGCCCCCGCGCGGAATTGCCCCAGTTCAACATCATGTTGCCCCGGACGCGGGACTGCAGATTCTGACGCGCAATCGCGGTCACATCGCCCCGTCCCTGCATGAGCAACTCGGCCGATTGCTCCGCGATGCTTGCCTCTTCGGCAATGCTCACCACGTTGAACGGGACGCCAAGCTCGAGCGCGAGTGCGCGCGCGGCTTCTTCGGTCGCGCTGGAGCTGTAGTGCTTGTTGGGCAGATACACCGACCAGACCCGTTCAGCCGGGTCGGGCTTGTCACGCAGGCTTTGGGCGGCGCGCACCGCCAGCAGCAGGCACAGGGCACTGTCGCGCCCGCCCGACAACGCGACCAGATACCGGTCAAAGACATTCGATTTCTCGAAGTAATCGCGCGTGCCCAACACAAGCGCATCGAACAGTTCGTCGAGATATTGCGTCGCGGGCGATTTCGCGGGGACAGGGCGGCTGCTGCTGAAGAATGTCTCGGGAAGTTGCGCGGCGTACTCGGCCACCGAGGCGGGCTCATGGGCCCCATCGCGGGCGTCCACGATTTCCAAATCCTGCCCCACCGCGGCATGCGTCGCATACTGCCGCCAGGTGGAATTCTCGGCACGCGCGCGCGAAATGTCATCGAGATTGACCACGGCATGGGTCAGCGTCCAAGGCCGCCGATCGAGCAATGGGCCCTCGGCGATCGGGCCTGAAGGCGTGACGATGAAGCCGCCGCCGTCAAACACGATGCGGCTGTTGTCGATGCCCAAGAGGTTGCTGTAGACGTAGCAGCAGGCCAAGTCGACAGCCGTCTGGTGGATGCCTCGCAGGCGGCCTTCATTCTTAAGCGGGATGAAGGGCGAGGCGCTGAGGTTGCACAACACTTCCGCCCCGGCCAGCACGCGCTGCCGGCCCGGCGGGTCGGGCGACCAGCGGTCTTCACAAATCTCCGCACTCACGTCGGCATACGGCAGCCGGAACACGAGATTGCCCGCCGGCAAGCCGTTGATGCGCGTCACGCCGCCCTCCCAGGCGGCCCAGTTGCGGCCCTCGTAAAAAATGCTGTACGTCGGCAGAAACTGCTTCATGACGAAACCGAGCACGCTCCTGTCATGAATAAGCGCGGCCGCGTTATACATCATCGATTTATGCGTCACCGGCAGGCCAACCCACACCGTAATGCCGGCGCAGTATTCGGCCAGTTCCTGCAGGGCGGTCCAGCTGCGTTTCGCGATGGCCGGCCATAGAATGCGGTCGTCGAGGCTGAGGGTCACCCGGCGGCGCTTGTCACGACGCATGTTGAGCGCGCGGTTGAGGGCGATTCGGTAGAGCCAGGTGAAGAACTCGCTGCGGCCCTGGAAGCGGCCGATGTTCCGGTACGCCCTCAGGAAGGCGTCCTGCGTGATGTCGTCCGCCTCGCTGCGGCTCCCGGTGAGGTGGAGCGCCAGCGCGAAGATGCGCGACCGGTACCGACGAACCAGCGCGTCGAAGGCTCGGGGATCCCCGCTCTTGGCCGCGTCGACCAGGGCCGAGGCCTCCATCCCCCGTCGCGCCGCGTCGGTCAGCGGGCTCGCGTCTCCCGAGGAAGCCATGGGAAACGTTGGACGCCCCGTCACGCCGTTCCTTGGGTCCAATTCCCGATTCGTCCGTGCGGAGCCCACGGTTCAAGGGTCTACCCCACGCCCGGGTCGGGATCGACCGGGAGGATCCCGACCGCGACCCGTGCGCCCTGCAGCGAAGATCG
>CAZLBS010000127.1:0-3949 GCA_964557505.1 uncultured Nitrospiraceae bacterium
GTCGGAGAGCCTCGAGGCCATCGCCGCGGGCGCGGAGCAACGGGCGCCCTCGGGCAAAGTAGCGTCTGGCCCCGGCATTAGCGCGCCCCCGGCCCCATCAGACCCGGAACGGCTCAAGCGGCAGGCAGCCTTTCTGCGGCAAGCCAGAAAGCTCAGCGAAGCAGCGAAAGCCGCGCAACAGCAGGAAGAGGGTTCTGAACAACCGGCGGCCTCGGGACCGGCGCAAGAAGCTTCTGGCGCCGCTGAGCAAAGGCCCGAAGCGGCGCCGCCCCAAGGAGCTGCCGCCCCCCGGCAACCCGCAGATAGGCCCGGCGCGCCGCCACGGCCGTACCGGGAAGCAGCGAATGCGCCCGCCGCGCCGCCACCGGGGCGGCAGGCATCGAATGCGGCCGAGCAGGGATACGACGCGCTTGGCCGCCCCGAACAAGCTTCGCCCCTAGCGCCTGAAGATGCTGCTACGGTCGAAGCCATTGCCCGTTTGCGCGAGCGGCTTGAAGCGGCGGCCTCGCCGGAGCAATGGACCGGCGTCGATTTTGCGGGCGATGATCCCGACCCGCACCGGGAGAACGTGCCCCCATCCCCGCCGGAAGCCCCAGGCGATGCCGAGCGGGCACGCGAGGCATTTCAAACGCTGCTCGATTATCACGTCGACGAAGCTAGCGCGAAGCCCGCCGCGGCGGCGCATGCGGGAAAGAAATCCCCAGGTCAGCGCGATGCAGGCCCTGCCGGCCTTGCCGCTCCGCACGTAGCCTCGAATGGCGGCATGCGGCCGCTCACGCCCCTTCAGAAGCGCGTCTTTCAGTACAGCGATGCCGGCATGACGGTCCCCCAGATTGCCCGCGAGCTGGGCATTCCAAAGGGCGAGGTGCGGCTCATTCTCAGTCTGCGGGCCGAGAGGCGCGTGTAGCCAATGGGCGGCGTGCCGCTTGGGTTGCCGGTCTCATTGCCTCAAGGCACGCTCGGCAGCGCCGCGACCCGCGCACTCACCCCCGGACAAACGCTTTCCGGGACGTTGCAATTGGTCCAGGGGCAGCCCGTTTTCGCCTTTGGAAAGGGCCAGCGGCTGCCGCTTCCTCCGGCATTCGCCGATGCCGCCCGCGCAGGCCAACCGGTACGCGCCGCCGTGGCCCGAAGCGGGAACAGCCTGACGCTGACCATCACGCCGCGAGAAGCGCCTGGAGTGCCGCCGGCATCTCTACAGCAGCCCGCGGCGCCCGGCGCGCAACAGGGGCCCGGCGCCCCGCCTGCTGCATTGCCGGAAATCGTAGCGCTGCTGGAGCGGCTAGCGCCGCAATTGACGGGCTCGGCAGCAGGGCGTGCGGCCTTGCCCAGTCTCTTGCCGCCAAATCTGCCCCCGACCGAAGCGGCGACCCGGGCGGCCCTGGCCGTCTATTTGCTGCGCGGCGGGTTCGCCGAAGATGCTGCACGCGTTTCGGCGGCACTCGGCAAGGCGGCCTCTTCGGGCGTGCTCCCCCAAGCGGCCGTCGACAAGGTGACCGCACTGCTCGTGGCGCTTGGCAATCCTGGCCGGGCGGATTTTTCCGCGGCGTTGCAGGCATGGGCCGAGCAGACGGCCCGCTCGACGGAGCGCCGCTTGGCAGCCTTTGCACGCGCGGGAAACCCGGCGGGGCTCGCAACGGCACTCTTCGACCCAGCGTCGCCCGACATCCGCGCGATGGTCTCTCGCCTCCTATATGATGCCGGCCTTCGGCAGCTCTTCGAGAGCGCGCAAGAGGAAGCAATGTTTCGAGGCGCCGCCGAACGTGTGCTGGAGCGGCTGGCATCCTCGCAGACGCAGCAACTACGGGCGGCGGAAACGAGCTATTTGTTTCTCAATCTGCCTGCGGGCGAAGCCTTTGAGCGTGCCCACGTCCACATTCTTCGCGAAGGCGGCCCAAGCGGGCAAGCAAAAGACGGGCGGCCCACGGTCATCGCCTTCGACCTCGCTCTTTCGAGACTGGGCGAATTATGGGTGATGCTTCGGGCAAGCGGTACGCAGTGCCAATGCACATTCGAGGCGGCGCACGCAGACGCTGCCGATGCCATTGCTTCCCATGCAGAAGAACTCCGCGCCGCGTTGGCCTTGACCGGCATGCAACAGGTGGCCATCGAAAGCCGGGTCAGCGCGAGCGGCAATCTGCAACAGGCCGCGCGGCTCCTGGCGCGTCCCCAGGCGTTCGAGCAATCGATATGAACGAGGGCCACGACGCAGCGCATCCCGGTGATCCCGGGGAGCCGGCAGACGCCCAGCGGCGGCGTGCGATCGCCCTGCGATACGATGCCGAGCGCGAGCAATCGCCCCGGGTGGTCGCAAGTGGAGCAGGGCATCTCGCCCAGCGCATCCTCGAACTCGCCGAAGCACATGGCGTTCACGTGCATAGCGACCCAGATTTGACAGCCCTCCTTGCGAAGCTCGACCTCAACACCGAGATTCCTCCCGAACTCTACCGGGCCATCGCCGAGATTCTGGCCTTTGTCTACCGGCTCAATCAGGAAGCCGCCTCTCCCTCGGCTTCGGCGTCCACGAAATCTATTGACAGGAATACGAATCGTACGCTATAACCGTATAGCAGCACACTAAGGAAAGCGGCGGGGCTGAGCGCGCGCCATGGGAGCCCCGGTGTGCCGCCGTCGCCGCGATCAGGGTAATCATGACGATGTCCCAGGCCGATCACATTGCAGTCGAAATGGCGGGCCTGCCCGAGTTCGACCTTAGGGTGAGCCCGGACAAGCTGCAGGTGCGCCTGAGTTGTGATTGGCCCGATACCTTCCTGAGCGAATTCATGGAGCAGTTGCACCGGGCCTTGTCGCGCATGGGGATTTCACAGCGCGTTCCGTCCAGCATCCTGCCGCGGCTTCAGCAAGAGGCGGAAAAAAACAACGGCCGCCTGGATGAAGTGCTCATTCTGGAAGGCATTCCGCCGGTCGAGCCTGTGGACGCATACGTGGTTTGGGCGCGCGATTTCTTTAGCACCGGGTTCGTGATTGACGAGTCGACCGGCCAGATCAATTTTCGGGAACGCGTAACGCAATTGACCGTGGACCGGGGCGAACTGCTGGGACATATCGAGCCGGCCGTTCCGGGCAAGCAAGGGCAGGATGTGTTTGGCAAAGCCATTCGCGTGCGCAAGCCGCGCCAAGTGCGCATTCGCGCAGGCGCCAATGTCCGCTTCGATGAGACGGCCCAACAATATGTCGCGGAATCCGACGGGCGGTTTCGCCTTGGCGCGCGCAGTGTCGACATCGATACGGTCATGATCATCGATGGCAACGTCGGGCTTGAAACGGGAAACATCGACCACAAGGGCGCCGTGCACATTATTGGAGACGTCGAAGAAGGCGCCGCGGTCCGGGCGACGGGCGACATCGACGTAGACGGCATTATCGAAGGAGCGGACATTTCTTGCGGCGGCAACTTGAATGTCCGGGGCGGCATCTTCGGGCACGAGCGATACAAGATTCAGGCAGGCGGCAGCATCGTCGCGAAGTTCCTGATCGAGTGCCTGCTCTCGGCGCACGGAGACATTGTGGCGGAGCGCGAAATCGCGAATTCCCATCTGGCTGCGCGGGGCGCGGTCATGACGGCGCACGGCCGCTTGTTCGGCGGCGAAACGCATGCCTTCAAGGGAGTGCTCGTAGGGACTGCCGGCAGCGACAGCGCGGTGCATACCCTCATACATGTGGGTGAAGACCCCTTCTATCATCAAATGATCCGGCCGCTGGAAGAGCAGATTAAGCCGCTGAGTGAAGAGCTGGCGCGCATCGAAGAGCATGTGCAGCCACATATCGCGCGGATCGAGCAGCTTACGCCGCAGCAGCGGACTGCCTTGGCACAAGTGCTTCGCCGCGCGCGTGAGCTTCAAGACGAGCGCGACGACCTGCTCGCTGAACTAGCCGAAATCCGGCGCAATGCCCGCGAAGGCGGCGTGATGAAAGTGCGCATCGCGGA
>CAZLBS010000127.1:3959-8617 GCA_964557505.1 uncultured Nitrospiraceae bacterium
AGCTGCGGCTCGGCGCCGAGACCTATGCCTTTCATGATGCCCTCCTAGGACCGGTTACTGTTATGATTGCCGACGGCAAAGTGTGCCTCGATTCAACGCCCTTTAAGCGCGGTTAACGTATCTTGCGTGCGCGGGCAATTCGCCCGGAAGAGGAGCCCCCGCCCCCGAGGTTTCCCTTTGCGTGCGCCATTTCCCTGCAAGGAGCTACTCATGCATCTCAATCTTCGTTTGCTTTTAGCCACTCGCGTTGGACTGCTGGCGACGTTGGCAGGAGGATTCGCCGCCGCGCAAGCGCCCCTCATGCTGGAACCCATTGCCAGCGGCTTCAGCCAGCCCTTATGGATGACCTACGCCCCCGGCGATGAAGCCGAACGGCTTTTTGTTTTGGAGAAGAATTCCGGCCGCGTGCGAATCGTCGACGATGGCGAAATATTGCCAGAGCCTTTCCTTGATGTCGGCGGCATCATTGCCACGGGCAACGAAGAGGGCCTGCTGTCCATGGCGTTCGACCCGGCTTACGCTAGCAACGGCCGGGTCTACGTCAGCATCGTCCGTGACCGGGGATTGTTCAACGACAATGATTCCCAACTGCTGCGCTATACCGTTTCGGAAGATCCGAACCGTCTCGACCCGGCCTCGCAAGAGGTGTTGATGGAATTCGAGCAGCCCCGCACCAACCACAATGGGGGTCACATTGTCTTTGGGCCTGATGGCTTTCTCTACTACGCTCTGGGAGATGGGGGCGGCGCAGGCGATCCCTTTGAGAATGGCCAAGACATGAGCACCGTTTACGGCGCCATATTGCGGCTGGATGTTTCCGGAGCAGAGGCGGCGGCGGCTCCGGGCAATCCCTTTATCGGCGTGGCGGGGGCTGACCCGCGCATTTGGCTGTATGGCGTCCGCAATCCCTGGCGCTTCAGCTTTGATCGGGCCACCGGCGGCCTCTATGTCGGCGATGTCGGACAAGGCGATTTTGAAGAAATCACCTTTCTGCCGCCGGACCACCCCGGCGGCGCCAACCTTGGCTGGGACATTTTCGAGGGGGACAGCTGCTTCGACCCGGACGGCGACGAGGAGTGCGAACCTTTCGAGGGCTATGTGCCGCCTATCTATACCTATGGGTTCCCCGGTTCCCAATCGGTTACGGGCGGCTACGTGTACCGGGGCGGGCGCATCCCCTTCCTTCAGGGAACCTACTTTTTTGCGGATTTCATTACAGCGGACATCTGGTCCTTCGTGTTCGACGGCGAGAATCTGAGCGATTTCACCGAGCGCAACAGCGAACTGAACCCCAACAACACGATTTTCAACATCAGCAGTTTCGCCGAGGATGCCGATGGCGAACTCTACTTGCTTGCTTTTGATGGCGCGCTTTACAAACTCGTGCCCGATACCGCCCCTTCGGACATCAATGCCGACGCCGTGACCGACGCGGTCGACGTGCAGTTGGTCATCAACGGGGCCCTCGGGCTGGACGTCGGCAATGCCGTGGTCGATATCGACGGCAATGGCGCTGTCGATGCGGTGGATGTGCAACAAACCATCAACGGCGCCTTGAACATCAGCACCAAGTGAGCGGGTGCATTGCGCCTCCAGGCACGCCCCGCTATCCTATGCAACTTCCCCCATCATGAGAGAAATGGCCTGGCAATGAGCATTCCGCATACGGAAGATCCGATCGCCCTCTTTAACGAGTGGTATGACGAAGCGAAGCGAACCAGCCTGAAAAATCCCAATGCCATGACCCTGGCGACGCTGGATGAAGACGGCATGCCGGCAGCCCGCATCGTATTGCTCAAACAGGTCGACCAAGACGGCTTCTGCTTTTACACGAATTTTGGCAGCCAGAAGGGGCGGCAATTGCAGGCGCATCCGAAAGCGGCGCTGGTGTTCTACTGGGAGCCGATTGGCAAGCAGGTACGCGTGCAGGGCGGGGTCACGCAGGTTTCGGATGAGGAAGCCGATGCCTATTTCGCCACGCGCCCAAGACAGAGTCAGTTGGGCGCGTGGGCCTCGAAACAATCCCAAGCGCTCGAGGGCCGGTTCGAGCTAGAGCGCCGGGTCGCCGCGATGGCCGCCCGCTACCCGGTGGGCAAAATCCCGCGCCCTCCGTTCTGGTCCGGGTTCCGGTTGGCCCCCGTAAGCATCGAGTTTTGGCGGGAGGGCGCCTTCCGCCTGCATGACCGCCGTGTTTTCCGGCGCCCATCGCCCGGTGCTGCGTGGGAATCTGCCGCCCTTTTTCCTTAACGCACGCAGCAAAGAAAAAGGCCGCTTCCCCTTCCCGGAGAAGCGGCCCATAACGCCTGGGCGATGGTTAGGGCACGACGACCCGCAAATTGATGTCGATGCTCGAGCCGTCGTTTCCTTCTACGGTAAACGAATCCGTTGTCGTTCCGGGCGCGAGTCCATCACGGTTGATGATGACGCGGACATTGACCGGTCCCTCAGCCGTGCTATCGGACACCGGCGAGACCGACGCAAAGGCAGGCACGCTCGCTTCGTCGATCGTGTACGTCAACTCGCTTTGTCCGCCGTTTGAAATGGTGAACGAGAGTTGCGTCGTCGTCTCGCCGAAGTCGAGCGAATTGCCCGGCCCCAGCCCTGATACCGTCAACACCGGAGGCAGCACCTCCAGCTGCACATTGACGGTTTCGTTCATGCCATTGCTGCCTTGGACCACAATCGCCGTCGACAAGTCTCCTGGTGCGACGACGCTCCGGTCGACCGTTACCTCGACCTCGACCGGGTCCGGCTCGATGATGCCTTGCAGCGGACTCACGGACAACCAGTCCGGGAAAACATCGCTGTCGATAACGAAGGACAATGCGCTTTGCCCAGCATTGCCGACGGTGAAGCTGAGCGTATTTTGATTTGCGCCGAAGTCGAGCACGTTTCCGGGAGCAAGCCCTTCAAGCGCCAACTCGGGTTCTTCGATTTCGACAAAGAGATCAAAGCTCAGGGTGCGGCTGACGCCCACTGCCGGATCGGGATCGTTGTCGAGATCGAACGTCCCGTACACGAGGACGAAGGTGCCGCCGGCAGGGCCTGGGTCGCCAAACCGGTCCACTGAAATGGGGATGTTCAATCCTTCGCCCGGCAGTTGCGTCTCCGTGAGGAAAAATGGATCGGGGAAGGTTTCGTTGATGAACGGGGGCGTCGTCAACACGCGCAGATAGAGGAAGGCGCCCACGGGCAACGTCACGCCGCCAATGTTGCGGATGCTGATTTCGGTCGCATCGATATCGGTGCCGAAATTGAAGACCGGAATCTCGATATCATCGGGCGTTGCAGGCAGCACATCGAGTTCGGGCTGCGGGAATGCCGGCGCAATAACGTCGCGCAGGTCCGGATCGGCCTCTCGTACCCTCATGACCGTCGGGAAGATGAAGCGCCGGCCGCTGTAGATGCTGTTGTCGACGTCAAGATTGAGATCGAAGCTGTCGGTGGCCAGTCCCGTAAACGTGACGCGCAGCAGGTCGCCGTTGTCGCCGTATTCAAAGGGGCCGCCTGGGTTGATGATCTCGAACGTGTTCCCGGGCAGCGTGTTCAGGGTTGCGTCATCGCTGAGCCCGCCTTCGATTTCGGGGACGAGTTCTACGCTGAACGCCTCATTGCTGCTCAAGCTCAATACGAAGCGATCCTCATAGCGTGGAATGTAGTCGGTGCGAACAATAATCTCCGCCGTGCTGCCTTCAACGCCGCGGGTGCTCATCGAGATCTGCCCGAGCGTCGTCAGGCCTTCGAATTCGACGAACGGCACATCTTCGGTGTATTGGCCTTGAATAACGCCGGGGTCCGCAGGCGTGCCGTTGTCCGACACATCGTCGAACGAGGCCGAGAGGCGCACCGTGGCGCTGTCGGACTCATTCAACGAGGGATACCACAGGGCGTACATCGTTTGAAGCTCACGGGAAACGCGCTCGAGCGCGCCTTCCAACTCAGACTGCGAAGGCGTGTCCACGCCATCTACGTCTGTGTTTTCCGTGGGGAAGTACTTGCCATCCGTGAGCGCGGCAATCGTGCCGATGGTGGCCCCGTTGACCTCCGAGCCCCAGGACACGCTCATGTAGCGCGTGCGGAAGTCTTCGACGCCATCCACGAGGTTGGTGAGGTCGCCCGGCGGCGTCGTAAAGCGCCCGTCGGAAACGAGCACGACCGCCCGCACATCCGTGGCTTCGTACGGAATGTTGAGCCCGTCGGCCGCCTCGAGTTCGAGGGCAGCATCGAAGGCCGCCGGCAACAACTCCGTCGCGCCATTTACGGTGATGCTGTCGCGAAGCCCTTCCAAAGCGTCAACGATGGCGCCTCGGTCGCGCGTGAATGCTCGTACGAAGCGCGTTGGCTGGTCGCGGTCGTTAAAGGCTAGCAGCGCAACCCGGTAATCGGGGGGAAGACTGTTAATGAAAGGAGGAATGACCGCCTCGTAGAGGTCCTGGATGGGGTTGTCCCCGCCCAGAATGAGGCTTGCCGCCTCCTGCATCGAGTTCGAGTAGTCGAGCGTCAGCGCTACATTTACCGTGTAGAAGCGATCCAAGAAAATGTTGGTTTCGTTCAGTTCCAACGGAATGGAATCTTCGGTAATGGCGAAGCTCTCCCGCGAAAGCCGGCGGTCCGCCGGCCCTGCCGGCTCGACGATGGGATTGTCAATAGGATTGAAG
>CAZLBS010000128.1:0-2020 GCA_964557505.1 uncultured Nitrospiraceae bacterium
CGGCCATGCTAGCGGTGACGCGCGCGGTTTCATCGATGCGCTCGTCGGGACAGGTGATGGACGCGAGCCGCGCCCGTGCGTTGACGATGCGTTGCCGGAGCTCAGTTTCTTCGTCGGCGAACGACTGCACGAATCGTGCTGCGTCGGCTTCATATGCCAGACGACGGCGCACGATCTGGGCGCGGTGGCCGGGGTCTTTGATACCGCTGACCTCGGCGCAGAGTCCGAAGCGGTCGAGCAGCTGTGGCCGGGGCTCGCCTTCTTCGGGGTTCATCGATCCGATCAGCACAAAGCGCGCGGGGTGGGTGACCGACATGCCCTCGCGTTCGACCGTGTTGACACCCATCGCAGCGGCATCGAGCAGCATATCCACGAGGTGGTCGTCGAGTAGGTTAATCTCGTCGACGTACAGCACGCCGCGGTGGGCCGCCGCCAGGAGGCCGGGTTCAAACTGAATCGTTCCGCCTTCGAGCGCTTGCCGGACGTCGAGCGTACCGACCACGCGGTCTTCGGTGGCGCGGAGCGGAAGGTTCACAAAGGGCGCGCGCCGCTCGACGACTGGCAGCGTTTCTCCCGCCGGGGGCTTGCCTTGGTACTCCGCGTCAATCTCGAGGGGCGCGTCCGGGTCACTGTTGAACGGGCAGCCCTGGGCAACCCGCAGGCTGGGCAAGACAGCGGCGAGCGCGCGGGCGGCCGACGATTTCGCGGTGCCTTTCTCCCCTCGGATCAGCACCCCGCCAATCGCAGGGTGGATGGCGTTGAGCACGAGGGCGGTTTTCATCCGTTCTTGACCGACGATGGCTGTGAACGGATAGAGCGTGGGTCCAGCCATTTACGAAACTCCTTCAACTAGTTCGGGCGTATAGCGCGCGAGAAATTCCTGAGCGAGGTCCTTGCCGCCGACGCGTGCCGCTCCATCTAGAATGAGGCAGCGCCCGCCGAGCACTTCCACGACGCGAGGGTCGTGGCTGGCGGCGAGCACGGCGCCGCCGCGCTCGGTAAACGCGATAAGAACCTGGAGCATGCGGTCAAGAGTGGCAGTGTCCAGGCCGACAGTGAGTTCGTCGGCGAGCAGTATGCCGGGGTCGCGGGCGAGTGCGGCCGCGATACTTAGGCAACGCTGCTGCCCCTTGGAGAGCGAGTGCGGATGCCGATCGGCGAGGTGCTCCAGTGCGAACGCGGCCATCCAGCGCTCGGCCGCCTCGGCGCTGGGCGCTGCCGCCAGAACTTCTTCGCGTACGCTGGGCAGGTGCAGTTGGTGGCTGGGGCATTGCGTGACCATTGCGGCACGCAGTGCAATCCTGCGGGTCGGCACTCGGGCGGGATCGTCTCCGACGATACTGATGCACCGGCGGGGCGGACGCCGCAGTCCGACCAGCGTCCGCAATAGCGTGGTCTTGCCGCTGCCGTTGGTCCCGAGTAGCAGCATGGACTCGCCTGGGTCGAGCGTGAAGTTCACTGAAGGCGCCAAGCAGCTGCTGGCTGCCTCGAGGCGCAGTCCCGAAACCTCGATCGCAGGGCGGTGCGCTTCGGTCTTCCGCGCCTCGCTGGGGTACACGATGGCCGCTCGGCCGCCCGTGCCGGGGTGACGCTCCTCCTGTGGCGCGAGGGGCAGGTGTTGAGTCGCGAGGGGCAGGGCCCAGGCGGCCCGATGCTCGATGAGCATAATCGCATGGCCGGATTCGGCCAACTGGCGTATACTCTCCGAGAGCCGCGCGGCACTCGGCGCATCCAAATAGGCAAAGGGTTCGTCCAGAACGAGCACCGGCGGGCGCAGCGCCAGGACTGCAGCCAGCAAGGCACGCTGCCGTTCCCCAACGCTCAGGCCATCGAAGCGGCGATGCCGCAGATGCGTCGCACTCGCTGCTTCCAACCCTGCCTGAATACGGCCTTCCATCGTTTCGGGGTCGATGCCGTGGTTCTCCAGTCCGAAGGCGATTTCATCCTCGACGCGCGCGCAGAAGATTTGTGCCTCGACGTTTTGCAGGACGAGGGCGAGGTGCCGGCTCATTTCGTGCAC
>CAZLBS010000128.1:2030-8580 GCA_964557505.1 uncultured Nitrospiraceae bacterium
GCCGCTTAGCAGGGTCGATACCGTTGACCTGCAACGTGCCGTCCCGTTTTCCGGGCACGAGTTGGGGCGCGGCACCGGAGAGGAGGAGGCCCAGCGTTGATTTGCCGCACCCCATGGGTCCCGACACCCAGACGATCTCCCCGGGACCAAAATGCACATCGAGCCCATGGAGCGCGGGGGACTGCATGGCGGCATAGCGGAAACCGAGCGCCTGTGCAGAAACGCTCACGCGAGCATCCCAAGTTCGAGCGCCGTCGCCGCAATCGTGATCACTGCAATGCCGGTGCCGAACGCGAGGTCCGGCGTGCGGACGCGCGGTACCCGATACCAACGCTGGCGCGTGTTCGGATCGAACCCTCGTAGTTCCAGCGCCAGCGTCGTCTGGTCGGTGTAGTCCAGGGCGGAGAACATCAGCGGCACCGCCCAGCGATTGCGCCGCGCTGCATGCTTCCCGCGCAGTTGGCCGGCTTCCCAAATCTGGTGACCTTCCCTGCCGAGGAACGGAAGAAAGCGAAAGACCATTAGCAGGGCGACGCCCACGCCCGGCGGAACCCAAGTTTTACCGAGTGAACGCACCAAGTCTTCCGGGTCGATGGTCGCCGCCGTCACCGGGATACCGGTGGAAAGACATAGCAATCGCAACGCGTAGGCCGCGGACTGCTCCGGGTCGTCAAAGAAAAGCAGATGCAGAACGAACACCAGAGCGACACTCGCCAGCCCCCACGCGAGAATCATCACCGAGGGTCGCAGCCGCGCGAGCACTGCCAAGCCCACCGTCCAGCAAAGAAGCAGGCTAAGCGCCACCAAGTCGTAGAGCATCAGCGAGAGCACCGTAACGACGCCCGACGCCACGACCTTCACCAGCGGATGGAGACGGTGGACGATGGTGCTCCTTTCCGCTTCGCTTCGCTCACGCGTCATGGTCGCCCTCGACTGTTGCGAGCGAGTGGTCGAGGAAACGGCCGGCGCGCCGGAACTCCGCCGCGAGCCGCTGGGCCACCCACGACCCCGCCAAGGCCCCAATCACGATGACGACCTCCGCTGCGGCGTAAAGCCACAGCGGGAGAATCTGGAACAGGTCAGGCGTGAGGAGATAGGCGAACGGAATCGCCGCGATGAACATCACGCCCTGTTGCACGACGGGAGCGGCATAAAGCGCGGCAGGTGTCCGGTAGCCGCGGAACACGAGACTGCCCACCAATTCCGCCGAGATAGCACCCGTAAGCACGAAGCCCGTGATGACCGGATTGATGGCGAGGCACACCAGACCGTAAAGACCAGTACACAGGAGCACGGCGCCTGGCTTGCCGATGCGCGCGAGACCGAGCACCAGAAAAAATGTCAGAATCGGCGTCGTACCCATGTGAGACAAGGCCGAGCCATACGGCAGGCTGACAGTGAGAATGGCAACGGGCGACGAAAGAAACAGCATCCCGGCGGCCATCATGGCGGCGAAGACGAAGTCGCCTGTCTGATAGTTCTTCATTACGCAATCCGCTCCTCAATCGAACCTTCGAGTTCCAGGTAACGTTGCTTGAGCAACTCGAGCTCCTCCTCCGTGGCTTCCCAATAGCCGCGGTCGTTTGCTTCGAAGAGGCGCTTCATCAACTCCTCGGTAGCAAAGCGATTGTTCTCGGTCATTTGATGGAAGCGTTCTTTGTCGCGCACATAGCAATCGTTCACGGCGGTCCACACCCATCCGTCCACCGCGTGCGTCGTGGCCGCGAAACCGACCAGATTCTCGACGCGATCGCCGATGTGCTGCGCGCCGTGGTACGCATGTTCCAGCAAGCCGTCGATCCACTTCGGATTCAGCAACCGGGTACGGACGCCACGATTAAGCGCCTCCTTCACCGGCTCGGTGCGGATCTGCTCTTTCGCGGTGTCGGAGATCATCATGGCCGGCGCGGTGCCGCGCACCGATTCCACCGTGCGCGCCAGACCGCCGAAGAACTCGTAGTAGTGATCGAGGTCGACGATCTCGTACTCGTGGCAATCGCGCACTTGGCTGACCAAGTCGACCTTGCGCAGGCGCTCGTTGTAGGCGGTGGGGAGACGAACGCCGTGCGCGCCGTCGGCGTAGACGTGACTCATGCTCGCCGTGTACATGTCGGTGATTTCGGCCTCGTCCTGCCATGCGCCGGTTTCGATGAGACCCGTGGTGCGCGTGCCGTACTCTCCGGGACGCGGGCCGTAGACGCGGGCCTCGGCGAGCTTGCGCGCTTCTTCCGCGGGCATCTCGGCGCTGAGTGTTTCCGCGAGCGCGGCGGTGTGCGTGCGGACTGCGTTCGCCTCGCCGGATTCGTCGAGAGCGGCCACGAGGGCGAAGGCGCGGTTCATGAGCTCGAGCACGTTGGGATACATGTCGCGGAAGAAGCCGCAAATCTGGATGTGGCAATCCACCCGAGGCCGGCCCAATTCTTCAAGCGGGACGACCTCAAGCTTCTTGTACCAAGGGCTGCTGTCGCGCGCGATGCGTACACCCAAGTACGCCAGCACCTGGCCGACGGTTTCGCCGCGCGTCTTCGTCGTTTCGAAGCCCCACAGGATCACCGCCGTGTTTCGAGGATAGGCGCCGTGCTCTGCGCGATAGGCCTCGAGCGTATTGCGCGCGATTGCCGCACCACGTTCGCAGGCGAGTTCCGAAGGCACCAGCCTCGGGTCGAACTGGTAGGTATTGCGGCCGGTCGGCAGCACCTCAGGGTTGCGTAGCGGATCACCGCCTGGGCCCGGCGGGACAAAGCGCCCATTCAGCCCCTCGAGCAGCGCGTCCATCTCCCCCCTACCCGTGAGCAGGCGGGCGGTGTGGACGGCTTCGTTCAGCGAGTCCTTCGCGCTGCCGTTCAACTCGCCCCGCAGGCCCATGCACACACGGTTGCGGACCTCGTTTTCGATCTCTTCGAACACGCTGCCTCCGCGCTTCAACAAATCAGGGTAGTCGACCCCGCGCGCCTCGGCGAGTTCACGGTGCAAGGACAAGTGCTTGCCGCGATCCTTGCGCAGCAGGAAGGTTGCGAAATCGGCCTGCCCGTCGAACGAGACATCCTCGCCGAGCACATGCAGACCTTTCGGGATCAGCGAGCGCTGCATGAGCGCCAGTTCCTCTTGCAACTCATCAATCGGCGCTGCGGCATCCAGGTTTAGTTCCCCCGCCAGCGCACGTATCGCCGCCTCGACCCGTTGTGCCCGCGCCGGCTCGATGGCTTTGGCTTCCGCCCATTCTTCAATACGCTCCGCCAGCGTCGCGTACTCGCCGTACAGTTCTGAACTGGCGAACGAGGGCGAGTTGTAATTGACCAGCGTACCTAGGCTGCGGCGCTTGGCGATAGACGCTTCCGACGCGTTGACCACGTGGTACACATACAAGTGCGGCATGCCCGATGCCAAGAGCGCCGGCCAGCAGGTCGGCCCCATCCCCATCTCTTTGCCCTGCAAGAACTCCAGCGTGCCGTGCGTGCCGATGTGCACCATCGCATCACAGGCCCACGTGCGCTCGAGCCACTGGTAGAAAGCGATGTACTGGTGATTCGGCGGCAGCGTCTTGTCGTGCGTAAGCTTGTCCGGATCGCCGTGATAACCGCGCGCCGGCTGAATGCCCACCGCTACGTTGCCATACATCCGAATCGGCAGCAGGAACCGGCCACCATGCACCATGACATTACCCGGAGGTGCTCCCCAGGCATCCAGCACGCTGTCGGCCTCGGGCAACTCCGCCAGCCAACTGGCGTACGTCTGCGCGTCCAGCGTTTGCCCGGCCTGCGCGGCGAGCGCCTGCACGCTCCACCGACCGCTGTTCACCAAGCCGGAACCCAAGAAATGCTCATGTATCTCGCCCGCCTCCGGAATCTCACCGGCGTCGTACCCCTCCGCTGCCAGGCGAATCAGAATTCGCCGGACACTTTCGAAAACGTCCAAGTAAGCGGCATTGCCGAGATTGTCTTCGCCGGGCGGGTTGTCGTAAAGGATAAGAGCCACGCGCTTGTCCGCGTTGGGCTTGCGCTGCAGCGCGCTCCACTGGGCCACCCGCTGCGCCAGCCGCTTGGCTTGTTCCGGTATGGCGACCACCTCGTGAAGCGTGGTCGTGCTGGGCCCGGTGGCTTCACGCTCGGCCAAGCCCGCCGTCGGTAGCGGCTCGATCATGCCGTCCACCTCGGGTAGGATTATGGCCGTCAAGGCCTCGACGGGCGATACCCCATCGATACGCTTGGCCCAGTCTTCAATCTTGCTGCCGTACATCGGCGCCGCGTTGAACCACGGCACGCCGCACTGCCGCAGGAGTTCGCCCACATCCTCAGCCTCGTCCTCGGCAAAGGTGGCCAACTGAAACCACTGGAAGTAGATGGCGGCGCTCACCGAGGGCTGGCCATTAGGTGCAAAGAACGTGCGGACGGCCTCAAGGTTGTGTCCAGCATCGCTGAACACGGGCAGCACTTCGATTTCGCGGGCGCGCAAGGCCGCCGCCACGGAACGCGCAGGAGCAAGACTCTGCGCGAAATGCATTCCGCCGTAGATCAAGAGCCCCACCACCGGCTTGTCTGCCACCGGAGGGCGCGAAGCGAAGTAGGAAGCCGCGTCTGCATAGCGGTGCTCCGTCTCAGGATCGCAGATGCCAATCGGCGGAAACACGTGCGGCGGCTTCGGGCTTGGCAGGCGCAGCTTTAGGTACTCGCGACCGAGCAAGGCCAGCAGCCGCTGGGCATTCTCTTCTCCACCCATCTTCCAATACGTCGTTGCGCGCACCCAGTTGCGCGCGTGCTTGAGCCGACCGAACGGCAACCAAGTGCCAAGCCGCTCAAAACGTCCCAGCATGCGTTCGAGACGTCGCAGATTGAACGGGCCGGACTTGCCCTCGGCTTGCTTGCGTTGCATGCCTTGAGCGATCGGCGCAAACGAGAAACTGCCGAGGCGCACCAGGCGCATCAACTCCGGCGAGCCACCCGCCAACACCACTACCGGTTGGCTGCTCTCCTCCAGCGCGCTTTCCACTAGAGTCGCCGCTTTACCGCCACCGCGGATGTCGAGCAACACCAAGTCCGCGGAGCGAAGCTCCTCACGAATCCGCGCCGCCACAGCGCTGTCGTCCACATCTTGTATCGCGTAGATGCACAACGCGATGCGGTTGCCATGACGCTCCACAAAGCGGGCGTAACCATCCGCGAGGACTGCCTGCTGCGCAGGGTTAATCAGGGCCACGACTCGAGGCGCGGCATCCCGCGCCTCGGGTGTAGCGTCAACTGATGCTCGCATGGCTAGAACGGAAGAGGACTGCGGAATACGTTGAAGAGTTCGCCATACAGGCGTCCGTATCCCGCGTTAACCGGAGCCGTGGAACCAGCGCCATCACCCGGTACGTAGCGGATGAAATCTACGTGCCCATCCAGATACAGCACATTGCATCCTCCGGGGATGTGATTGAACTCGGCCACGAACTCACTGATCATGTCAGACATGATCCAGGTCTCGCTCTGCGAACGTGCGCTGGCAGCCGGACTGTTGATGTCCGTAATGAGGAACCGCTCGATACCCTCGCGCAGGCGGTAAACGGTATCGCTACCTCCATTGCCCGCGCCCGCGAAAGGCGCACCCACCGGGCCGGAGAAGGAGATATCCTTTAAACCGATGTCCGGATCGCCCGGTGGGGGAAAGCCAACGACATTGGCGATGGACACTGCCGCGACGCCCGCGAGCTGCCGCGGCAGCACGTCAGTGCGCGTGCTGAAAGTAATCGCCTGACTCAATGGCACGACCGCATCCGACATCTCGTCAGCGTCGAAAAGCCAGCCCCAGTACTGATAGTTCAAACGGGGCACGCTGTTCCCGATACCGAAATCCAGGGAGGCGGGGCTGCCCGGCTCCGCACAGGCCAGATCGACAATCGAGTCGCCATCTTCGTTTTGCATGTCTTCGACCGTGTACGAGGCGTTCGAAGGACAAATGAACACAGCCGGATCAGAAATGTACTCAGGATAGATGGTGCGAATCCGGGGAAACTGATACGGCACCGTCGCTTCTACACCCGTGCCGATGCGCGTGTCGCAATCGTAGGTTTCCTCATTGCCCAGCTGAATGGGCGGAAACGCTTCGCCGCGAGCCTCATTCGCATACATCTTGAATACAAGACCCATTTGTTTCAGGTTGTTTTGGCAACTCGCGCGGCGTGCAGCTTCTCGAGCGCGGGAAAGAGCTGGAAGGAGAATGGCTGCAAGAATGCCTATTATGGCAATGACGACAAGCAATTCGATGAGTGTGAAGCCCGCTCGGCGGTTGCGCATGGATTCGCCCTCTTTGGTTAGTATGAAAAACATTGCGAAAAGCATACGCTTGAAGCGCGCGTCCGTCAACCCCTTCATCGCCAGATTCCAATGAATTAACAGGATGCGAACAAAGGAATTTGAATCTACCTCGCCACACGTGTATGGATGCTCAGAGCATCGAGCAATGCACTAGCGGGGGCAGGATTCGAACCTGCGACCTTATATGATTCTGGGCATGGAATTGGGCTGCCCGAATCGCCGTCTTCGTAGTCCTTTTCTTTTTGGTTCTTTTTCTT
>CAZLBS010000129.1:0-223 GCA_964557505.1 uncultured Nitrospiraceae bacterium
GTTGCTGCAAGGCCAACACGGCGTCGACGTGCATGTTGTGGCTGGCCATAGCCGCCCAAACCGCGAGTACTTGGAAACGCTCAGGCCGCTCTGCGCGTCCATGCGCATTTGCAACGTCCCGACTCGATTGCGCCTTGCCGCGTGCCGCTACAACGTTCCGCCTGTCGAATGGGGCTGCGGGAACGCCGATATTGCCTTCGGCGGGTTTCATGCCTTGGCGCCA
>CAZLBS010000129.1:233-8564 GCA_964557505.1 uncultured Nitrospiraceae bacterium
CCAAGCGGGTGGCGCTCATCTATGATTGCGCGTGGCGGCATTTGCCCGATGCCTACTCCCGAGCTGAGCGCAACCTGCATGAATCTGTGTTGCGCCACGCTTGTCTTAAGGCAACGGCGCTCATTGCGATCAGTGAACAAACCCGCGCCGATTTGGTGGAATGCTACAGCTTTCCAGACACGCGGATTTACACGGTTTCAGGAGGGGTCAATCCTGACGAATGGCACGCTGCGCCCCGCTTCGGCTCGGCCGCTGAACCCTATTGGATTCATGTTGGTTCGTTGGAGCCGCGAAAAAATGTGCAAAGCCTCTTGCGCGCCTATGCAGATGTGCAGCGTCACTCTGAACTAAAACTGCCGAAGCTCGTTTTAGCGGGCGCGGCATTGCGCGAGGCGTCTCAGGTGCAAGAACTGGTCGCGCGGCTGGGGCTCGAGACGCAGGTCGAGTCGACGGGGTATCTTCCCAGGGAAAAATTGTGCGCGTTGCTCCAGGGCGCTTCGGGGGCTCTGTACGTGTCGCGCTATGAGGGGTTCGGCTTGCCCGTGCTCGAGGCGATGGCGGCAGGAACCCCCATCGTCGCGGCCCGGATTCCTGTGATTGAGGCGTATGCAGAGGGTCACGCCATTTTTGTCGATCCTCACGACGTTGCGGACATAGCCCGGGGGATGCGGGAACTGCTTCACGCGCCCGCTGCGCATGCGGCCCGCGCCCAGCAAGCACGGCACTATGCGTTGGGCATGACCTGGGAGCGGAGTGCGGCGCAATTCGCCGGCGCGCTTCGCGCCATCGCGGAGATGCCCGGATGAGCGAGGCCCATGCAGCCGGTGCGCGCGTCGCCGGAAACGTCGCGATGCTGGCCGCCGCGCGGGCGTTCAGCATGCTGCTGGCCTTTGTGCAGATGGGCATCTTGTTGCGCGCGCTTGGCGTCGAGGGCATGGCCGATTACAGCTTTGCACTCAATTACGCCGCGCTCTTCACCGTCTTCGCGACGCTCGGGATACAGCGGCTTTTGACCCGCGACATCGCGCGTGAACCCGCGCTCGCCTGGCGTCATGCCTGGACGGCCTTCGGCGTCATGCTTGCGGCCTCGGTGGCGATGCTTGGACTTTCGTATGGCATCAGCCTGGCGCTCGGCCTCAGCGAACCGGAGCGTTGGTCGGTCTTGGCGGCCGGCGCATGGGTCATCGTGTTGTGGGCCTTGCAGACCCCTTTTGAAGCGATTCTCACTGCGCGCGAGCGGCTGGGGTTGCTGGCCGCCGTGTACGTCGTTCAGGCGGTGCTGAAGCTCGCGGCCATTTTTTTCGTGATGCAACGGGTGCCGGAGAGTTATGCCGCGCATGGCGCGATCGCAGGGGCGAACCTGGCGGCGTTTGCTTTGTGCGCCGTCTTGACGATGACCATCGCTCAGGTCGAGCGGCCCCGGTTTGAGCCGTTGCTTGCATGGCGTCACATCCGCGAATCGCTGCCCTTTATCGCGGCCATGCTTTGCTCTCTCATTTACTTCAAGTCCGATATGACGCTGCTGAAGCTTCTCGGCACGGACGCCGCGGCGGGGCAGTATGGGGCGGTGCAGCGTGTGCTCGAGCCCTTGGCGATGCTCGCTGGGCTCTGGGGAATGGCCGTGTTCCCCGCGCTCGCACGTTTGTCCGTGCATGCGCCGGGCGATTTTGCTGCGCTCAAGCGCACGACGCTCCGCCTTTCGCTGGCGGTGGGCATGCCCCTTGGCGCCGTGGTGGCCGTGCTAAGCGCGCCTATCCTACAAGTGCTCGCGGGCAACCGCTACGGCGAATTCGCGGCGGTTGTCCCGGCAATGCAAGTGCTGACTGCCATCATTCCCCTGTTCTTCATCAATGGCATTGGGCAGGAGTTTTTCTTCGCGGCCAACCGAGACTGGTTTGTGGTGCGCACTTATGCGGCCGCCGCCGCCGTGAGCGCCGGCCTGAATGCCGCCTTGATCCCTGCGTATGGTTTATGGAGCGTGACCGCAGCGGCGCTCGCGTCGAACGGCATCATCGCGCTCGTCTTTGCCTGGGGCTTGCAGCAAGAGCTTGGCCGCATGCGCCTCCTGCCGTTGCTCGCAAAGACCCTGCTAGCCTGTGGCGGGTTCGCGCTTGTCTTGTGGCTGATGCCTTCGGTCCCGCTCATTGTAGCGGCGGCCCTCGGCGGCGTGCTCTACATCGCCGCGCAATACGCATTGCGCACGTTGAACGCCGAAGAGCGCGCCATCATCTCGGACTTGTTGAAACGCATGTTGCCGGGCGCCGGGCGCCCGCGCCATCAATAGGGAGCATGACAATGCCGATTCAGAAGATTGGGGTGGTAGGCGCCGGATTCATGGGCACGGGCATCGCGCAGACGAGCGCGATGGCGGGCATGCCGGTCATCATTGCCGACCAGGACATCGAGACGGTGACGCGCGGGCTCGAGAAGACGCGGTGGTCACTGGAAAAGCTGCACCGCAAGGGGGATATCACCGAGCAGCCCGAGGTCATCATGCAGCGCATCACGCCCACGACGGACATGGAGGGATTTGCAGGATGCGACCTCATTATTGAAGCGGTGTATGAGGATCCCGGCATCAAGGAAGCCATCTTCGCGAAGCTGGATGAATGGGCCTCGCCGCATGCATTGCTCGCATCGAACACGTCGACCATTCCCATCACGCGGATTGCCGCGGCAACGAAACGTCCGGAGCGCGTGATCGGCCTGCACTTTTTTGGGCCCGTGCCGATGATGAAGCTGCTCGAGATTGTGCGCGGCGAGAAGACGTCCGATGAAACGTTGCACGCCTCTTTGGAATATGCCCGGGCCATCGGGAAGAATCCGGTTGTTGTCAACAAGGATGTGCCCGGCTTTTTGATGAACCGCGTGTTCGGCGCGATGGTGCTCGAGGCGATGCGCCTCGTCGACGAAGGCATCGGCACCGCCGCCGATATCGATCAGGGCATGTGCGATGGCTTCAATATGCGGCGCGGCCCTATTGCGATCGCGGATTCCGCCGGCCTCGACATAACGTTCTTCGCCTTCTCACTCATACATCAACTGGAGCCCAACCGCTTTCCAGAATGCCCCCCCGTGCTCGCGCGCCTTGTTTCAGAAGGAAAGCTTGGGCGCAAGACCGGCGAGGGATTCTACAAGTGGGACGATGAAGGCCGCATCATCGGACCCGCGTTTTAGGGGTATTGCAATCGTGTAAGAGACGGGTTAGGATGCCGGGCCGGGTGAGCGAGAGAGGAGCCGTGAACCATGCCGCATCATTTGCCGGAACGCCTGCGCCGATATTGGCGGGCGAATGAACGCCTCATTGCCGTATTGCTGATCGTTTGGGCCAGCGTGTCATTACTGGGCAGCATTTTGTTTGTCGACGCGCTCAACATGGCGACCATCCTGGGCTTGCCGCTCGGGTTTTTCCTGGCACAGCAGGGCGCCATCTATGTGTTCGTACTCATCGTCTTCGCCTATGCGCTGACGATGGACCGCATGGATCACAAGTACCACGCAGACGAAGACTAATCCATGACCGCCGAGGCATGGACCTTCGTCTTCATCATCGGGACATTTTCGGCCTATCTCTACATTGGCTGGATGTCGCGCGTGCGCGAATCAGCAGGGTTTTACGTGGCGGGCCAGGGCGTGCCCGCGCTGGCCAATGGCGCCGCGACCGCGGCCGACTGGATGTCCGCCGCCTCGTTTATTTCCATGGCCGGGCTCATTTCCTTCCTGGGGTATGACGGCAGCATTTATCTCATGGGCTGGACCGGCGGATACGTCTTGCTCGCCCTCCTGCTTGCCCCATATCTGAGAAAGTTCGGCAAATACACGGTCCCCGATTTCGTGGGCGATCGGTATTACAGCAATGCCGCGCGCATTGTGGCGGTGGTATGCGCCATTTTCGTATCGCTCACGTATGTGGCCGGCCAGATGCGCGGCGTCGGCATCGTGTTCAGCCGCTTCCTTGGGGTCGACATCGTGTGGGGCGTGGTCATTGGCATGTTCATCGTGGCGTTCTTCGCCGTGCTTGGCGGCATGAAGGGCATCACCTGGACGCAGGTCGCGCAGTATGCGGTGCTGATCGTGGCGTTCCTGATTCCTGCCGGCGCGATCTCCCTGAAGCTGACGGGCAATCCCCTGCCGCAGGCAGCCTTTGTGTCCAGCGACATCATGGCGCGGCTCAACGAGATTCAGGTAGACCTCGGCTTTAAGGAGTACACCCAGGCGTTTACAAGCAAAACGCGGCTGGACGTGTTGTGCATCACGCTGGCGCTGATGGCAGGCACGGCCGGCTTGCCGCACGTCATCGTGCGTTTTTACACCGTTCGGGACGTCCGCGCGGCGCGCTACAGCGCGGCCTGGGCCTTGCTGTTTATCGCGCTGCTGTACACGACAGCCCCCGCGGTCGCCGCGTTTGCCCGCTACAACCTCATCACGACCTTGCATGACAAGCCGCTGGATGAGGTGCGCCAGCTCGATTGGGTAAACAAGTGGGAAGAGACCGGCTTGCTGGCCCTGACCGACAAAAATCAGGACGGCCAGATTACGTTTGCACCCGGCAATGCATTCGAGATGGATGGGACGGCGCCTATCCTGGCCTCGCCCGACTCGTCGAATGATAACGAGGTGTACTTCGACCGGGACATCATCGTGTTGAGCACGCCGGAAGTGGCCGCGCTGTCTCCGTGGGTTATCGCGCTGGTCGCGGCGGGCGGACTGGCCGCGGCCCTGTCAACGGCGGCAGGGCTGCTCCTCGTCATCTCCAGTTCCATTGCGCATGACCTCTACTACCGTCTGATCAATCCTGAGGCGGACGAAGCGCACCGCGTCTTTGCCGGGCGCATTTTCGTGATCGCGGGCATCCTCGCCGCGGGTTACTTCGGCATCAATCCCCCTGGCTTCGTGGGGCAAGTCGTCGCGTTCGCCTTCGGCCTTGCCGCGGCCAGCTTCTTCCCGGTCATCCTGCTGGGCATTTTCGATGCGCGCACCAACCGCGAAGGGGCCATCGCAGGGATGCTTGCCGGCCTGCTGTTCACTGGCGGATACATTGTGGGCAACAAGTTTCTGGGCATGCCGGCGTGGTGCTTCGGCATTTCCGCCGAGGGCATCGGCGCCGTGGGCATGCTGCTCAACATGGTGATTACGCTGACCGTTTCACGCCTCACGCCGCCGCCGCCCGATGAGATTCAGGACATGGTCAACGAGATACGCCTGCCCGCGCATCCAGGCCCCGCGCCCATTCTCGATGAGGGGCACGAGTAGGTCTGGAATGCGGCAGGCTTGCTGCCGCTCTGCTTCCCGGAAGCTTGCTTCCGGGCGATTTCAACCACGATCCATCTCAAGCTCATGTCGCCACTGTGCGAGAGCAAGCGCTCGCGTCGAAAGCTGAAGCAAGCTGCAGCACTCCAAAAAGATTGCGACCCCCTGCATCACTTGCCCATACTGCGCCGAGAACCGCTCATCGCATTGTGGAGCCCCATGATGATACGTATCTCACCTATTGTAGTTCTGGTCTTGCTCACCGCCTTGGTTATGCCTGGCTTCGCGCGTGGACAAAGTCCACTTGGCCTCGTGGCCGAACATCAAGCCATGCTGGACGCAGGCACGGACTTGCGGTTGCTATGCATCGCCGGTCATCCCGATGACGAAGATGGCGGCACGTTGGCGAAGTACCGCAAGAAGTATGGCTATCACACGACGGCCCTCATCGTGACGCGGGGTGAAGGCGGGCAAAACGAAATTGGCCCGGAGCTGTATGAAGAACTCGCGGTCATCCGCACGTACGAACAGTTTGCCGCCAACGATGTCCTGGGCGCGGAGACCATGTACCTGAACATGCCTGAGTTCGGCTTCTCGAAAACCCTCGAAGAAACCTTGGAGAAATGGGGCGAGGAAGAGTTGCTGCGCAAGATGGTGCGTGCGATTCGCGCCGCCCGGCCGGACGTCATCATTACCAATCACGGCACGCTGAAAGATCACGGTCACCACCAAGCGGTTGGCTACATTTTGCCGGCAGCATTCGATGCGGCAGCGGACCCGGGGCAGTTCCCCGAGCAGCTTGCCGAAGAAGGGCTCGAGCCGTGGCAAGCGCAGCGTTTGTACTTCCGCTTGTGGGGTGAGACTGACGAAGGCGTGGTCGTCGAGTTTGATGAATTGGAGCCGGCGTCGGGCAAGACCTACGCGGAAATCGCCGCGAAGGCACTCGACCAACACAACTCGCAAGGCATGGAGTTTTTCATCAACCGCTACCTCGCGGGCGGCGTTCATGCGCGCTACAAGCTCATTCGCGAGGCGCTGCACGAAACGGACAGCGACGTCCCCGCGCCCGGCGGGGTGCTTTTCGAGGGCATCCAAGATCGCATGCATCCTGATTTGCGCCGCTTGAGTGAATCTGCCGGTGGCCTCGAAGAAACCCTGCAGATGCTGTCTGAACATGGCAGCGCCGGGCCTCGGGGCAACGAAGCGCTGCACCGCCTCGCCGCGATTCAAGCAGGCCTGCGGATACGCGTGGCCATGGAGGACGATACGATTATCCCCGGCCAGCGGATTGAAGCGCGTGCAGCAATCGACAGTTTTCGCGGATTGACCGGGGACTCCGCGGGCTGGGAAATGGATCCCGTATTCGAGTTCGGTGAACAGCAAGTCTTATTCAACGGGGACGGCACGCTAAGCGCTGCTCTTGCCGGAACGGCGGGCGAGTCAATTGGCCTCACACTTCCGCTGGCCGATCACGTGTACGCCGATGACTTCTTGCAACCGAACATCGCGGTGCGTGCATCAATCACGGTAAACGAACAAGAAGTCCGTCTCGTTGAACGGCTCTACGCCGATGTCGCGCTGCCCGCCTTGATTGAGCCCCTTACAGAGCGGGTCCTCGTGCGCCGCGGCGCCGACAGCAACGTGACGGCGTCATTCGCGGCGACCTGGTACGCGCCTGAGCCGGGCGAAGCCGCCATGACGTTTGAAGCGCCCTGGGCCAACGCGCTCGCACAGGATCAACAGCGCGTCCGCTTTCAAAAAGAAGATGAACAGCGCATCGTTGCCGCGAACCTGAAAGTCCCGAACGATGTGAAGGCTGGCGATTACACGCTGACCGCTGCGGCCTCCGCGCTTGGCCACACGTCGGAGGCCGAAGTGCTCGTACGCGTCGCCGATGTCGAAGTGCCGTCAAACATCCGCGCCGGCGTCATCCGCAGCTACGATGATACCTACACCGACACACTCGGAATGTTTGGCGTGGAGCATGCGCTCATTGGCGCGGGCGATTTCAACCAGGAAACGCTCGGCGCCTTCGACGCGATCATCGTCGACATTCGCGCCTACCGCGTGCGCCCGGACCTCGTGGCGAATAACGCCGCGCTGTTGGATTACGTTGAGCATGGCGGCACGCTTATCGTCAGTTATCAAAAGACGTTCGAATGGAGCGAAGACTTCGCGCCATATCCGCTTACCCTCTCGCGAAACCGGGTCACGGTGGAAGAGGCGCCCATCGAAGTGCTTGTGCCGGAGCATCCCTTTTTCCACACGCCCAACCAACTTGGCCCGGAGACTTGGAACCATTGGCGGCAGGAGCGCGGCCTCTATTTTCCAGCGCGTTGGGATGATGCGTATACGGCCCTCATCGACACGGATGATCCAGGCGAAGACATCCCGCCGGGGTCTTGCCTCGTCGCAGAATATGGCGAGGGCATCTATTTCTATACGGCGCTTGGCTGGTACCGGCAGCTGCGCGAACTGCACCCCGGCGCACTACGTGCCTTCGCCAACATGCTCGCGCTTGGCCAGGCCACGGATGAACCGTTCGCCAAGTAGCGGCGTACGGAAGAGCACGGCACATCATTGCTGCGAGAATTGTGCAGCCGATGTTCCATGTTGAGATTGCAGGCTGATGAGGGCCTTTCCAGGAAGACATGCTCAAGCGAACGGCATGCCCCGTCCTCAAGATTGCTGCCGCTTCGAGGCATTGGGATGAGCGGAGCGTGGACATGCACTGCACAGCGCCTCTGCGAGCTGGCAGCGAAGCTTATTGGATCATCCACATTAGTGGCTTGGTCAGATGCATGCGGTCAGGCCACGGCCAATTCGCTGGCTTCCATCAATGGCGCGATGCGGTCATCCAGCTCGACGCGGATGCTTGCAATCTTGATGTCGGTAAGCCCAAGAAACTGCGTCGCTTCGTCGGCCATGAGCATGGATTCCTCCGACTTGCCCCAAGCGGGATAGCCCGAGGCCCCGGCAATGACGCTGGCCAAGCTCACGATATGGGCTGGCACGGCATGGTCGGGATTCGCGCAGATTTCGGGCTGCTGATGATAGTACGTTGTCGCGGCCAACTCAGGC
>CAZLBS010000130.1:0-1396 GCA_964557505.1 uncultured Nitrospiraceae bacterium
GAACAGCGATCCTCGAGGCGCGCAATGGCGCCGGGCGTTTCCGAGGTCCAGTCAGGAATCCACGTGTGCCCGATCTCCCCCGCACCGATGCCTTGTCCTAGATGCAGCTTTCCATCGATGATAAGCGCGCCGCCGATGCCGCTGCCGATGGTCATATAAACCAAGGTGCGCGTGCCTTTCCCGGCGCCGAGACGATGCTCTGCGAGCCCGGCGGCATCGGCATCGTTGACGACGTGGCACGGCATGCCGTAGCGGTCTTGAAACCAGCCGCGCAAGTCGAATCCGTCCCAGCCGCTGACTTGATGAGAACGCATCACAGTGCCCTGGCTGGTGTTGACTGGACCGCCGAATCCCACGCCTATGCCTTGCGGACGGGCGCCGTGCACTTCCTCCGCCGCTGCGATGAGGGCAGGAATTTGCCCGGCAAACCACTTGAGGATCGACGTGGCCCCCGCGCGGGGCGATTCGCCGCGGACCAAGGTCTCGATTTCGCCGGAGGCATGCCCGAGCGCCGCCTGCTGCTTGGTGCCGCCTATTTCACAAGCGATGAACATGCCTGCGGAGAGCTACGCCGCGCGCTCGTAGTAGATGACCGGATTGTACTCGTTTTCAATGGCATCGATATTGTGCGAAATCAGTTGGCCCCGGCTGTGCAAGTATTCGACATGTGCCCCGGTCTCAATGAGCGCGAGCAGCACGTGGTAGTCCTGCTGATCTCCGAATAGGCGCCGCGAGATTTCTTTAATGTTCAATGGGGCGTCAATGACGTCCAGCACTTTCTCGAGCCGCTTGTGATGAAATTCCGCAATCTCGCGGGCACGGCCCTTCACGTCTGGAATATCGTCTTCATGGGAGCCCAGGGCGAGGCGCACCCCGTCGAGTTCCTGAATGTCCGCCAGCGAGTCGAGGTAATGACCAAGGCCTGTGTAGGGCATGATGGATTCGGGCGCCTGGTTCGGCGTGATGTTCGACAGCACGTGGTCAGCCGTCAGCAGAATATCTTCGTAGTGCAGGCATACTTGGCCCGGGCAGTGGCCAGGCACGTGATAGGCGTAGAGACAGGTCTCGGGCACGGGCCCCGCGCCAAACGTAAAGCTTGGCTTGACCGGGCGGAAGATGTCCTTGCTCGCGTAGTGCATGCCGAGGATGGTCTTGACGTGGGAATCGGCAAGGCCTGTGCTGTCGAGAAACAGATGGAGATTCTTCGTCCCGCGCACGAGGCGCTCGTGAAAGTGCTCGAGAATGGGGGCGTCGAGTTCATGAATGCCCACCCACGCGCCGGACTTGTCCAAGGCGAAGTTGAGCCCGCCGAAATGGTCGATGTGGCCGTGCGTAATCAGCAGCAGTTCTACATCCGCCAGCGCCGCGCTTTCCCCAAATTCATCTTGGAGTTTGG
>CAZLBS010000130.1:1406-8541 GCA_964557505.1 uncultured Nitrospiraceae bacterium
CAATTCGTGACGTGCCGCGGAAAAGCCTCGACCGGCAGCCGGTACAGCCGCTTGCCTGAGTGCGTTTCGTAGCGGCGGATTGATTTGTCATTACGCATGAGGGGTTCCCTTCCACAGACCGCTCCCCCAATAGTGTAGCGAAAGCGCAGCAGCCCATGCGCGGCATGAATACCGAAAGGATTCTGGCGTCGATACAATGCGGCAAGTTGACAACCCGTCCACCGTCCGCCAAACTTTTGTTCTTAACTGAGGCTAAACCAACACGTGCTCACGCGGCGGGCTGCCGCGGAACACGCGCTCGAGGAGACACGACGATGAAGGCGTTTCGACGGTTGACCATACTGGCAAGCCTAGCGGCGCCCGCTGCGTTTGCCGAAGAAGAGGCGAACGCGGCCGAGGGCATGACCAAGATTGAACTCGAATTGCCGACGCCGGTATACGGCGGGACGCCGCTGGATTACTGGGGTGAAAACTTGGAGCCGCAAAGCTTCAAGCCCCGTGCGCCCATTCAAGCGCCGGAAGGGGCCGTCAATGTCGCGGCGGGAAAACCGGTCACGGCGAGTTCCGATTTGAACTATGGCGAGACGGCGATGATTACCGATGGCGATAAAGAGGCGGCGCAAAGCAGCGTGGTCGAGCTTAAGGAAGGGCATCAATATGTCCAGATCGACCTTGGCGAATCGCACGACATCTACGCGATTGCGTTGTGGCACTTCCATTCGGCCGAGCGCGTCTATTTCGATGTGGCCGTCAAGCTGGCCGGTGATGCGCAATTCACTGAGGACGTCGTCACGGTATTCAACAATGACCACGACAACTCGGCGGGCATCGGCGTTGGCAAGGACAAGGAATTTATCGAGAGCTATAAAGGCCGCGTCATTCGCATTCCAGAAGGCGAAACCGGGCGCTACGTCCGGCTGTATTCGAATGGCAACACTTCAGATGACATGAATCACTACATTGAAGTGGAAGTGTACGGCGTGCAGGCCGCGAAGTAGCCGGCGCGAGCAGTTCGAATCTTCAACCTGAATCGTACGCGGGGCAAGGACGCGAAAGGCGCTTTGCCCCGCTCATGCATCGAGGAGTGCGCGTGCCGGATAAGCGGCTAGGCTGGGTGTTGTTGGCCGGGGCGGTCGTGCTGGGCGGCGCGCTCCGCTTGTACAACCTGCACGAAAAGCCGATGCATGGCGACGAGGCGAACCAGGCGCACAAGGCGGGCCGGCTCCTCGAGGGGAATGACTACCAATACGACCCCTATGAGCATCACGGGCCGACGCTCTATTACCTCACCCTCCCAGTGATGTGGCTGACCGGCCAAGAGACCTTTGCCCAAACCAGCGTTTCAACTTACCGCCTCGTCCCCGCTCTCGCCGGAACCGCCATGATAGCCCTCGCCGCGGCCTTGCGGCCGTTCCTCACTCCGCTGGGCGCTGGCGCCGCGGCCTTGCTGCTCGCCGTCAGCCCCGCCTTTGTTTACTACAGCCGTTACTACATCCAAGAAGTTCCATTCGTGTTGTTCTGTCTGCTGCTCTTCGCAGGGCTGGGACGCTACTTGGAACGGCCGCATTGGGCTTGGGCCGTATTGGCCGGGTTCGCCGCCGGGCTGATGCATGCCACCAAGGAAACCTGCATCATCATCTTTGGCGCGGCAGCTATTGCGGGCCTCCCCCTGCTGCTCAGTCGATGGTTCCGGGAGCCGGGCGCCTTTCACCATGACCTGCGCCGGCATGGCCCTATGAAGGCCTTGGGATTGGGAACCGCCATCGTGGTCTCTGTGGCTTGGTATAGCAACGCATTCACCTATTGGCAAGGTCCCATCGATTCCATCACCGCGTTTGCGCACTACCTTCCCCGCAGCGGCGGCGAGGGGTCGGCAGGTCCACACGATTGGCCATGGTGGCACTACGTGAGCTTGCTGGCATACACCCAGCGGACGCCAGGCGCATTTTGGAGCGAGGGGCTCATTTTCGCCTTGGCGCTCGTTGGCACGGGCCGCGCGGTTTTCGGGTTTCAGCAAACGAAGGCGAGGCGCGCCGGCATCCTGTTTCTCGTGGCGTTCACGCTTACCGCAACCGCCGTTTACAGCTTGATTCCCTATAAGACGCCTTGGAACGTATTGCCGTTCTGGTTGGGATGGATTCTTCTTGCAGGGTACGGGGCGGCCTGGCTGCTGACGGCGCCACGCACGAAGCGCATGCGGCTTGCGGCCGCGGCATTGCTCGCGTTGCTTACCATGCAATTGACGGCTCAGGCATGCCGGACGGTCTACGTGTTCCCGGCGGACCCGCGCAATCCCTATGTGTATGCGCACACGTCCACGGCCTTGCTCAAGCTGGCCGGGCGCCTGAATGATCTTGCGGAAATTCACCCGGATGGCTACGGCATGCGGGTCGACGTCATCGCGCCGAACGCCGACTACTGGCCGCTGCCATGGTATCTTCGCAACTTCACCCGCGTCGCCTACCGAACCGAGCCGGGTCTCGAGGGGCATCCCGCCGTTGCGCTCATGCCCAACCGCGCCGCGCGGGACATCTACCCCGGCGTGCGTGAGTTGTACACCGCCGAACAACACAGCTTGCGGCCGGGCGTGCTGTGGCAGGCGCTTATCGACCGCATGCTGTGGCAACGATTCATGGCGGCCCGGCAGTAAGCGGCCTGCCCATAACCGGCCATTAGGAACCCTGCGGCAAGAAGCTCCTCGCAAACAGCCCCGCCACGATCGAAGTCGGGGCGTTGACCGGCGCTTCACCCTCTCGCGCATAGTTCAGGAAGTCGACGTGGCCGTCGAGGTAGAGCACATTCGCCCCGCCTGGCACGTGATTGAAGTCTGCAGGCTCGAGGGACAAGATGTCGTATTGAATCCACAATTCGCTCTGGGCAAGGGCCGACGCGGCGGGGTTGTTGATGTCGGTAATCGTAAACCGCTCGATGCCTTCGCGAAGGCGAAAGATGGCGTCCCCGCTGCCAGTGCCCCGTCCTTCACCGAATCCGTTGGGGACGGGCGAATCCTCATCGGCGGCCGGGAGGGCGCGCGGGTAGGCGGGAGATTCCTGTGCGAATAGATTGATGGTTTCCGTGAAGTCGCCGCCGGGATTCACGACCGCCTCGAATGCCGCCGCGATTTGGAACGGCACATCGATGTCGGAAGGCGGACGGTCTTCTGGGGCGACGAACGTATTGAGCAGATTGAGCGCGCCAAAAGACGCCTGCGGCTCGAGGTCGTCCGGGCGATCAATGACCCAGCCAAGATAGTTGTAGCTGTCGTCCATGGCGCCGGCACATTGCGGACCGCGCGAGCCTGCGTAGCCCACGCAAAAATCGCCCGTGCCTTGCGCGCGCATGTTGGCCTCCGATTCGCCTTGGCCAGAATCCGAGGGGCATAGCGCAATGATGGGATCGGTCAAGTATTCAGGATAAAGCACGAAGGTGCTGGGGCAGCCGTTCAGCAAGCCCTCGCCATCGTCAAGCAGCGTGCCCGTCTCTTGGTCGAACTCACGGTAGGCCCCTGCCTGCAGCGGCGGAAGGCGCTCGCCCTGCGATTCGTTGGCGTACATTTTGTGGACCAAGCCCCATTGCTTAAGGTTGTTCTGGCAGCTTGCCCGGCGGGCCGCTTCACGTGCGCGCGCGAGCGCAGGCAACAAGATCGCGGCCAGAATACCAATGATGGCTATGACGACAAGGAGTTCGATGAGGGTAAATCCGGTGCGTTGGTTCACGACTGCACTTCCTTCCCCTGTTATGTGACCTGCCGATTTGGAGACACGTCGAGACGCACCGCCAGCATCGTGAAACCCCCTTAGGCCTTTATTTGTGCCCGGCGCCACGACGCGTGGCTGCACGTCCACCTATCCAGAAACCGTGCGTTTCTGCCCCCATCGCGCGTGCCACACGAAACGGCAGAAGCGTACCACGCCTTGTCGTTTGCCGCAAGCAATGCTGAAAACGCGCAGACGCAGAAAGCCCGGCGAACGCAAGATTCGCCGGGCCCAGAATGCGGCTTCGACCTTGAGCAAGGAACCTAGAAGTCTCCCTGCAGCAGGCCGATGAATACTGCGATCGGTTCATTGGCCGGCGCCTCGCCTTGCTGATCGTACGTCAGGAAGTCGACGTGGCCATCCAAGTAGAGCACGTTCGCGCCGCCTGGCACATGGTTGAAATCGGCCACGCTGGTGGCGATTTGGTCGAACTGAATCCAGACGGTGCTCTGGGCTTGTGCGCCGGCGGCAGGGTTGTTGATATCGGTAATGAGAAACCGCTCGATGCCTTCGCGCAGCCGGAAGACCGTCGAGCTTCCGCCGTTGCCCGATTCCGGAAAACCAATTTCTTCCGTGTCGGCATCCCGGTCGGCAGGCCCCCACGCAAAAACGCCCGGGTCGTCGTTGTCGAGGAGGTCGATAAGGTTGTCCTCATCTGCGCCGCCAATAGCAGTGATCAAGACTGCGACTGTCTGGATGGGGATCTGGGTATCCGCGTCTGGCTGATCGCCGTCAAGAAACGCGCTCAGCAAGGTGCCGATTATCCCGAATTCGTTGATCGCACGGGCTTCGGTGTTGTCGAAGACCCAGCCGAGGTAGCCGTAGCTGGTGTCCATGGCGCGCATGCATTTGCCGCCATTGTTTTCGGCATAGCCGATGCAGAAGGCGCCTTCCTCAAGGTCGCCGCCCGGGCGGCCCACGCGCATGTCGTCCTCGTGAAGCGCCCGCTCGGCATCCGACGGACACAAGGCAATCAGCGGATCCGTTAGGTACTCGGGGTAGAGGTAGGGCGTGTTGGCCGCGCCGTCAAGGACGTACTCGGTTCCGCTGATGACGCCATTGCTTTGTTCAATCTCAGGATACGAGCCGATTTGCAGCGGCGCGAGGCGCTCGCCTTTCGACTCACCCGAGTACATTTTATGGATAAGTCCCCATTGCTTGAGATTGTTTTGGCAGCTCGCGCGCCGCGCCGCTTCGCGTGCCCGTGCCAAGGCAGGCAGAAGAATGGCCGCGAGAATGCCGATGATGGCAATGACCACCAACAGCTCAATGAGGGTAAAACCACTGCGTCGCTTCACAACATGAATCCTTATTGGTTTTGTGCGGACGGCGCGCTCGTGATGCGTCTCCGCGTGTGCCCCATGCGGAGGGCGGCGCAAACAGCCCGCCTCAGCCCGCGATACTCGAAGTAAATGGATACCAAACCCTCGTTAAACCAGCATTAGCGCCACCCATATGGCCGGCCCTACTCCTCTGTCGAGAGGTCCTTGACGCGGATGTTGCGGTATTCAACATAGGTGTTTTCGGGGCCGTGGTTGTCTTGCAAGGCGATATAGCCTCGCAAAGGCTTATCGCGGAGTTCGTCGTGCTCCGCCTGATTCAGCCGCGTAATGGCGACGCCATCAAGCTTTACCGTAATCTCCGGGCCGGCACAAGTAATTTCGAAGGTTCGCCATTCGCCGTGTTTCTCGGGCAGGCGAGGCTCTACAGCTGCGTAGCCGTAAAGGGCGCCCGTTGTATGGATGTCGTCGCGTTCGGGGCGTTCGTAGCTTAGTTGGACTTCATAGGCCGAAACCCACGGGTGGTTGGTTTCCGGGGGGCCATCCTTAGGCGCACGAATGAAGACGCCGCTGTTGCCGCGCTCGGGCAAGCGCCATTCGAGGCGGAGGATGAAGTCGGAGAACTGCTTCTCCGCGTAGTACATGCCGTATCCAATGCCCGCTGGTTCGCTTCGAATTACGCCGTCCACCACTTCAAAGCCATCCGGATTGCCCCATACCACCCAGCCGTCGAGGTTCTCGCCATTAAAGATCGGCTCGAAACCTTCCTCAGGTTCTGCCGCCAGCGTTCCGAAGCTCATGACGGCGGCGATCGAAAATGCGGCCAGCTTATGCATTACCTTGACTCCTCGTTTGTCCGCTCAGGTTGTTGGGGGTTGGCTTCGATGCAGCGCAACAGCAGGCCTGCATGGGCCACGAACGTGCGCGTCTCCACGACCTGTACCTTCGATGCATCCATATCACGTTCCGCCATGTGCATCTGTTCACGCTCATGGGGAGCATCGTACCAGTGTCCGTCGGCGGCCAGCCCCGCCAGAATCTCTTGCGCCCGGTTCATGTCAGGCGCGACGTCGCCGAGGTAGAGGAGCCATGCGGGCTTACTTACCCGGTCTTGCCACCGCGCGTCCTCCGTTTCACGGAGCCGGCGCGCCTGCTCGCGGACGCCTTCGGGATACCATGGGCCTTCCCAGGCATAGCAGCAGCGGGCCTCGGCCCGGTCGTAGGTCTTGCCGCCTTCGGCCAATCCATAGATGGGGCGGCCCGTGCCAGGCTCATAGAGGCGAGCGTACATGCCGCCCGGCGGTTGGCGGGCGTCGTACCAATCGAGGGCCCGCTCCACGGCATCGAGGTAGCGCGCGTCGCGCGTCACGGCAAACAGGGTCAGCAGGCTCTGCAGCACGCCAAGGCTCTCATTGGGCGTGTAGCCAGCCGGCTCAAAACGGCGCGCCGGTGCCGGCGCCAAAGTGTCCGGGTCATATTGCTGTGCCCAAATGGCTTCGCCTTCGCCGCCCTGAAGCATGAGAAGACATTCGCCCGCCTGCAGCGCCGCAGCTTTATAGCGCGGGCCGCCAAGTACATGATGGAGTCTGAGCAATACGGTGATGGCATTTGCCATGACGCCGTCATTGAGCGTGATGTTGCGCTGATACGCCTCTCCGGCGGGCACGCGCTGCGGCCATCCCCCGCAGGGATACTGCTCCGCGAGCAGAAAATCGCCCGAGCGGGCCGCCGCGCGGCGTTCGGCCTCGCCCCCGTTGGCCTCATACAGGTCCAGCAAAAAGTGTATCGCGCCTGTCGTCACGCCGTCATCGAGGGTATTCACGAGCCGCGTATCACGGCTTGGATCGGCTTGATAGGGAAAGCCGCCCTCCGCTGTCTGTATCGCGATGAGGGCATCGCGCGCTTCGCGCGCAATGTCGAGGTAGCGTGGCTCGTCGAGAATGTCCGCCGCTGAAACAAAGAGCGAGGCAACCGCCGGCGTGGCTGGGGGCTGCACGCAAATCCACCCCTGCCGGATGGGTTGGTACTCCCCCCAAATCAGCGACATGTCTGCGGTCCATGCCATGCCCCAACCTCCGCCCGTGCGCGCCTCAGCCATCG
>CAZLBS010000131.1:0-8526 GCA_964557505.1 uncultured Nitrospiraceae bacterium
TCCCGATGGGCACATTGGCGCGTTCTGAACCGTTGGTCGTGGTCGTGAACCGGTACTCCTTCGGCTTTAACAACTTCGAGAGATAGATGTTGACCACGGAGAAGCGATTGAAACCCGGCGTCATCCAACCCAGAAATTCGCGCTCATAGCCTTCAGGCAAGCCGGTGATCTGCAGATGCCAGCGGCCCATAAAGCCGTGGATAGGGTCCATCGCGGTGCGTCCGCCAAACACCGAACCGCTGATGATGCGGTGGCGCCCGTCCTTCAACTCGCCGTCGCAGAGGTCCAGCGTGGAAGCGCCAAGACGGGTCCGAATCAACCGCGGGTTGATCACGCTTGGACCTGCCAGCGACACCACCCGTGTAACGTCGAGTTCGCCCGTCCGGAAAAGATGGCCCAGCATGATCACGTCTTGATAATGCGCGTACCAGACTTCGCGCTCGCGGTTGACGGGCCGCAAATAGTGGATATGCGTTCCCGAGACGCCTGCCGGATGGGGGCCCTTGAACTCTTCGACGGATGCCACACCGCCGTTCGGAGATGGAACGGCCGCACCCGGCGCCTTGCACACGTAGGTCTTGCCGTTGGTCAGCTTCGAAAGGGCTTCAACGCCGGCTTCGAAATCCGCTTCGCGCCCCTGCAAGACGACCTGTACATCCGCAGCGAGCGGCTGGGTGTCCATCGCATTGACAAAAATCGCATCTGGCACATGGTCGGGCTGCGGCACTTTGCTGAAGGGGCGCGTGCGCAGACAGGTCCACTGGCCTGATTCCACCATAAGGGCCTTGACCCGGTCGCCATCCAATTGCGACACCGGGTTGCCCGAGTAGTTTTCGAAGACGGTGCGCTCGTCGGGGTGAGGATTGTTTTGGCGCTCGCCATCGCTCAGCTGAATGACGACGGATTGCAGCGCGCGCTTGTGGCCCCGGTGGATGCCCACCACTTGGCCTGCGGCGGGTGCCGTATAAAACACGCCCGGATTCTTCTTGTCTTCGAAGAGCGTTTGGCCCCGCTTGACCCACTGCCCTTCTTCGCACAACATCGTCGGCTTCATGCCGATGTAGTCAGCGGCCATGATGGCCACCTGCGAAACGGGCGATCCCTCCGAGATCGACTGCGCTGGTTTGCCGGAAATCGGCAAATCAAGACCCTTGCGGACTTTATGAAGGCCCATGCTTTGAGTGATTCCACATTGCGGCGCCGGCGAAAGGCGGAGCGGTTGCTGAACTCCACCACGGTTCGCCGGGCCCGTGCCCATGCCGCGCACCGCCTTGCAGGCAGCGGTGCTCTCTCGCTCGACGCAGCCGTCCATTTTCGACGCTGCGCGGGCCTCAGAATGCACTTCAGGCCACTATGAGCATTCAACGGGATTCTGGCATATTCGGTTGGCCAATTACAACAGATCCGGGCGAAGCCATCCCGGCACTACCCAAGGGGCCCATTGAGTGACCGCACCCAAACCAGATGCTGCCCAGGATGCACGCCCGCCTTATGGCTTGCTTATCTCCAGTCATGGCGGCCACCTGACAGAGCTGCTTCAATTGCGCGATGCGCTCGGCGGTTGCCGTTTCGCATACTACTGCTACGATGCCGAAACAACGCGCAGCCTTAATCCGGTCTACCTAGTGCCGAACCGCCCCTACGATCCCGTCCAATTCGCCCGCAATCTCATGAGATGCTGGCAGTTGATGCGCGCGCGGCGGCCGGATTTTTTGCTCAGCACGGGCGCCGAGATCGCCCTGCCTCCCTTCCTCGTCGGATGGGTCCTTGGCATTCCGCGCATCTATATTGAATGCGGGGCCCAAGTCACGGTCCCCTCGATGACAGGCCGCGTCATGCAATATCTCGCGAATGAGTTCTGGGTGCAGTGGCCGGAGTTGCTGGAAGCCTACGGTCCCCGCGCCAAATACATGGGCAGCCTCATCGCCCCCGCCGAGGCCGGATGATCTACGCGACTGTAGGCACGATGTATCTTGACTTCCCGCGGCTCATCCACGCGTGCGATGCCATTGCCGAATCGACAGATGAGCGCGTGGTGGTCCAAATAGGCATGAGCCGCGCGATCCCGCGTTTTGCAGAATATTTCGCGTTCAAGCCGCGCGGCGAGATTCTGGCGCTCCAAGAGGCGGCGCGGGTCATTGTGTCGCATGCGGGGATCGGCTCGAGCGTCGACGGGCTGCAAGCGGGGCGGCCGCTGATACTGGTGCCCCGGCTGGCCCGGCATGGCGAGCACAACAACGACCACCAGGTGCAACTGGCGGAAGCCTTGCACCGGCGCGGTCTGGCGCGCATGATTGCCGATACGGCAGAACTGGCGGAGGCCTGCGCCGCGCCCCCGGCCGCCCCAGGGGACTACCGCCCCGATAAGCAGCGTTTGCTCGAAAACTTGCGCGGCACGGTGTCGCGCCGAACAGGCATTCCTCTGCCACCAGGAGACGATTGTGATTGATTTCGAACAACACGGCGAAGCCGTCTTGACGCATGCGCTCGCCCACGGCGGGGACTTTGCCGAGATCTATTTCGAGCACCGCGACGGCGCCAGCGTCCGCTTCGAGGATGGCCAGGTGGAACGCGTCGTCTCGGGCACAGACCGCGGCGCCGGCATTCGCGTCGTTGCCGGCCAGCGCACGCTGTATGCCCACACCAACGATGTGACGCTCGAAGGCCTGATCCGCTGTGCGAGCGTGGTGGCGAGCGGCGTTTCCAATGGCGAGCGGCTCGCCTACAATTTCGATTTCGAGCCGGAGCGCTACGCCATGCCCATGAAGCGCCCGCCGGTAGATATCTCGATGCAGGAGAAACTTGGCTTCATTCGCGACGCCGACAAGGCCGCGCGCGATGTGGACGCGCGCATCAAGCAGGTCACCGTCATTTATGCCGACGCCCTGAAGCGCGTCACCATTCTCAATTCGAACGGCCGTTTCGTGGAGGACCTCCGCCCGGCCATCATGTTTACGGTGCTATGCGTCGCGGAGGATGGCGGCATCATCCAGACCGGTTACGAGCCTAAAGGCGGCGCCCTCGGCTTCGAAGTGTTCGACAGCGACCATCCGGCGGAACTCGCGCGTACGGCCGCACGGCAAGCCTGCCTCATGCTGGAGGCCGGCCCGGCGCCGGCGGGCAAGATGCCGGTCGTGCTGTCGAGCGAAGCGGGCGGCACGATGGTGCATGAGGCAGTCGGACATGGCCTCGAGGCCGACCATATCGAGAAAGGGATGTCCAAGTATTGCGGGCATCTCGACGAAGAAATCGCGGTCCCCGAGGTAACCGTGGTGGACGATGGCACGCTTCCCCATATGCGCGGCACGTGCAGCGTCGACGACGAAGGCACCCCGACCCAGGCCACCGTGCTCATCAACAAAGGCGTGCTCACGGGATTCATGAACGACCTGCTGAGCGCGCGCGAACTCGGCCACGAGCCCTCCGGCAATGGCCGGCGCCAGAGCTATGCGCACCGCCCCATCCCCCGGATGACCAACACCTACATCCTGCCCGGCGAGCGGAACCCGGATGACATCCTCTCGGAGACGAGCGAAGGACTCTTCGTCAAGCGCATGGGCGGCGGCCAGGTGAATCCGCTCAACGGCGACTACGTCTTCGACGTCAGCGAGGGCTATCTCATCAAGAATGGCAAAGCCGAGACGCCCGTTCGCGGCGCAACGCTTATCGGCAATGGCCCGGAAACCCTGCGCCACATCGAGGCCGTCGGCAATGACCTCGGATTCGGCATCGGCACATGCGGCAAAGACGGTCAAGGCGTGCCCGTAAGCGACGCGCAACCCACCATCCGCGTCAAGGAACTCACGGTTGGCGGGACTGGATAGCGGGTCTTTAGGGAGTACGGATAGATAGCCTAGTGGCTAGTCATCGCCTATGCTGCCTTCGATGCGTTAGGCGCGCCGCAAATGGACCGAGGGAGTTTCGCATCATGCACGCATCTCGCACGCGCTTTTGCCGAACATGCCTTGTCTGGTTGGTTCCATTGGCGTTTGCCTCTGCCCAAGAGCCTCAAGCGATTCGCTTTATGGGCGTCGAGGCGCGGCTCAACCCGGAGAGGCGCGACGAAGTCATCCGGCATCTCGCCGGGCAGATGCAGGAATTGGGCATCCATGAGCCCCAGCTTCTCGAAGCCCTCCAGCGGGAGTATCAGTACGCGCTGATGCATGTGGCCGAGCCGGCAATCTATGACACCCTTGCGCCCGAGACCATTGACGCGGTCGATGACGCGCTGGAAGCCCTCTTCGACCTGAGCGAAATTTCGCGCAGCAACCGCTACGAGCCGCTCGTCTATGCCTACGGCTTCTTTAACCGGGACGTTACCCCGGCGGCCATGCGCCAGGTCATAGAGCAATGGGAAGCACTCAGCGAACGCGAACGGGCGCCGCTCTATCCGACATACATTCACACCATCGACGCGGTGACCAAGCCCCTTTCGATGGGGCCCCTTGCGAATGAAGCAGCCACCTCGGAAGCGCTGCGCATCGCGGTGCCGATGCTGAAGCAACTCTTTATGACGGAGCCGGGACCGGGCACGAAGTTCCACGTGCCGACGCATGCCGCGCTCGTGCTGGGCCCGTTATGGGAGCGCTGGCATGACCATCCCGAACACGCCTCCTACATCCGGGAGCAGCTCGGCGAGCGTGAAGCGTTCGCCGCGTTCATGACGGGCCAGCTCGCGAGCACCCGGGAAAACGCGGACGAGATGGGGCCCATGGAATTGCGGGTCTACGGCTACAGCAACCGTTACACCGCCAATGCCCTGGCGCGTCTCGGCGTTGTAGAAGCCCTGCCCGCCCTGCTTCAGACGCGCGCGCTATTTGCCGAGGCGCTGCCAGATGAACGGCTCGACAGCTATATGGAACGCGCCCTCATTACGCTCGGCGATCCGTGCGCCCGTGCACGATTCGAATCTATGTCAGACGGCGCCGCGCTCCCCATAGCGGAATGGCTCGTGCGCAATGGTCAGGAAGAGGCGCGGGCATATGGCCTGCGGCAACTGGCGGCCCGCCTCGATTGCCCCCCGGAGGAGGCACTGGCAAAGTTGTACGAGTGAGGCTCGAGTCCCGCCCGTAGCGCTCCGCCTGCGGGTCTTCGCGCTAAAGTGCCGAGCGCACCGGCCCATCAAAGTGCGGCGTGAGAAGCCAGTCGCGGATAAAGCCCGTGGGGATTCCCTCGACTTTGCCAAGCTGCTTGATCTCTTTGCCGGTCATGCGCATGCGGATATGCTCGGGGTAGGGCAGCCTATGCTCGCCGACGACTTCCTTGAGGCCGGCGGCGTGCATCGACGGCGCATAGATGGGCAGCGGCATGACCGACAAGTGCCAGGTGCGGTCGCGGGAGCGGCCTGCCTGATGACCGCGCCATACGCGCTCCTCTGGCTGAAAGACGATGGTCCAATGATGGCCTTTCTTATTGTGCCCTGCCTGCTCGGCGCGGGCATTGAGCGATGCAATGCCTAGGCTGCGCATGGCCGCCCGCGTAAGCCCTGTCATCGTGACGCAGCCGCCCAGCCAACGGCCGTGCTCGACGATGCTGTCCCGGTAGACCGCGGCGCAGTGAGAGCCAACTTCCCGGACGTTGCGCCTGCCGAATTGCCCGGCCACGCGCGAGCGGGAATCGCCGAATTCTTCCATCGAAGCGAGCTGGGCCACCGCGCGGCGCACTTCGTTCGGCGTGGCATGAGGGTTATTGAGCGTATCCTCGAGCCGCTCGATGGCGCCGCCGCGGACGCCATGCTCATTGAGCCATTTCTCGGCACGGCCCAGCGTTTCGAGCGTGGTGTTTTGCACACAGCCCCCATCGGTCATCCACTGGCGGAAATCGCGGTAGACGCCGAAGTCCACGTGCAGCCACTGGTAGCTTTCGGCATCGATCCAGACCCCGCCCTGCCGCCGTTCTTGGTGAAAATACTGGCGGCGGGTGCTCCAATCCATGCGGTTGGCCCAGGCGAGCATTGCTTCCAAGGGGTAGTCGGCAAGCCGCCATGAGGTTCCGTTCGCTTCCTGCCACGCGATGGTTTCCAGGGCGAAGTCGAACCACTCGGCGGAGTGATTTCGCAACTCCTCCCTGACGGCATCGTCGCCCATGGCATAGAATGGCGCCGCGGCAATGGCAATGCTCGCCGCCAAGGTGTCATGACCCTGCCAATCACGGTCGGCAGCCAGCATGAAGAGAGTGCTGAGCGAGGGTTCTGCCGCTGTGCCTTCAGCCGCGTCCTCGTTGGCAATGGGGATGATGCGCGAGGACCGGGCACCGCGCGGCAGATGCGGCACATCGATTCGCAGGTCCCAGATCGGGTCCGTCTGCGCCGCCGCTACTTCAGGCGGCAGCGGAATGCGCGCTTCGAATGCACTGTCCCAGACCACCTTGGCCGTCTCGGCACGCGGCGGCCTATCAGAGCGAACCGCACGGCGAACCTTCCACTCAATGTGCCAATCGCCTCCGTCGCCTTCCAGCACCACCGTGGCGTCGAATCCGGGACGTGCCATGTAGTCGATGTGGCATCGAACGACATGTGGTCCGGTCTCTGTTGGCGGCAAGCACCCGCCCATCACGTATAGCGCGCCGCCACGCACAAAGGCTGTGGCCCCGTTCGGCCATGCGGCGCCGTGCCCCGACGGCATGCCTTCCGCAGCGGGTGGAAGCGCGCTCCACCACTCGCCCCCGCTCCCGTCTACCAACACTTCTTCGACCCGGCTGGCGGGCCGTGGAAGGCGATCCATGACGAGCCGCACGGCATCTTGTGCATCCGCGTCTTGCCGGGAGATCAACGCTGAAATCTGTGCCAGCGCTTGCGTGCGCTCACCGGGCGGCGCTTCGCGATAAGCTGGACAATTTTCCAACATCTCGACAAGGAAGGGGTCCTGCTGTCGAAGCGCTTCGAGCGGCGGCGCCGGGCCGCTAGTCTGTACGGGAGCGAGCCGCGCTGCCTCCGCGCCTTCATCGGCTACTGGCGAGCAGCCCGTCCACGCCAACACCCCCGCGCCAATCAGGCAAGAGACGATGACGCGAAGCCCCTTGATGTTGTAAAGCTGTGCTTCCATGCGCCCTAGAGCGTTTTAAATAAAACTGTATCTTTTTGGCGTACTTTCCTGTATAAGGGAAGCATGGCAACCTTATCCCACGATTTACGAGAGCGTATTGTGGCGGCTTGCGACGAGGGGTACCAGACGCGGCAGGAGGTCGCGGACCGGTTCGGTGTGTCGCTGGCCATGGTGAAGAAGCTTCTGGCTCAGCGGAAGAAGACCGGCGACATCGGCAACCGCCACCGGTTCTCCGGGGCCAAACCGAAGATCGGGCCAAGGCACCGCAAGCAGCTTCGGCGGCTGGTTCGCGAGCAGCCGGACATGACGCTTGAAGAGTTGCGGGACGCCATCGAGGTGGATTGCACGCCGCAGGCAGTGTTCTATGTGCTGGAGGACATGGGGTTGTCGTTAAAAAAAAGACGCTCCTGCCCGCCGAATTAAGCCGTCCCGATATCCGTATGTCACGGGCCCGGTTCATAAAGGCCATACGCCGAACCGAGCATTGCCGCCTGCTGTTTATCGACGAATCCGGGGCCAAAACCAACATGACGCGCCATTACGCCCGAGCACCGCGCGGGGAGCGCGTGCGCGATCACGTTCCCAACGGGCGCTGGGAAACGACCACGCTGATTGCCGCCATTGGACGCAACGGGCCGCAGGCGCCCTGGATGATCGAGGGGGCCATGGACGGCGAGGCTTTCGCCGTATGGTGCCAACAGGTGTTGGCACCCACGCTCGAACCGGGCGACATAGTGGTTATGGACAACCTATCTGTCCACAAGAACACCCAGGCGCGCGCCGCCATCCTCGCTGCGGGAGCCGAGGTTTGGGACCTGCCTCCCTACAGTCCCGACCTCAACCCCATCGAAAAAATGTGGAGCAAGGTGAAAGCAACTTTGCGCAAGGAAAAAGCACGCGACGCCCAAGCCCTCTGCCGCGCCGTCGCCACCGCCTTCGCGAAAATCACCCATCAAGACACCATCAATTGGTTTGCCTCGTGCGGCTACAGTTTATCTTAAAATGCTCTAGCCTATGCCATCTCCAGGCGATGCGCAAAATAAAAAGCGCCCCCGGCGCGTTCGCGCTGCCGGGGGCGAGGTGTGCATACATGTGTGAATCTCTAACTAAGGTGGCTGCGTGCCCTTAGTTATAGCACGGCTTGCTCTTGCTGGCCTTGATCGGCTTGAGCGGCTTTACGGGACGAAGCGCGAGTTTGTAGTCGTCCTTTCCGCGTACCGACCAGGGGCCATGCTTGCCGCGATCATCATCGTTCATATCGCGTGCTGTCAGTAACATGGCTCTTGTTAGCCCCCTTCCTGTTTCTCAAATTGTTTCGCTGTTCCTGTGCGAACACCCCCGTTCGCACCACTCCCTGACATCGTATGAGACCGTTCGGATGCCCCTGCCCGGGACACACAGCCGTACCCGCTGGCATGGCCTGTAGCGCTGATGACCTGCGCGACTGCCTAGTTCGCCTGACTGCTCCCTTAGCGGGGCGAAC
>CAZLBS010000132.1:0-1516 GCA_964557505.1 uncultured Nitrospiraceae bacterium
GGGAGCCGTCTTGAGCGTCGACTTCAGCGAAAGCGGCGAACTCGTCACCACAGGTCAGGACGGCCTCACCAAGCGCTGGAACCTGACGGGCGAAGAACAAGGCAACTATCCCAAGTTGAGCGACTGGGGCTATCAGGCCCGGTTCGCCCACGACGGCGATACCGTCATTGCTGGCGACTGGAGCGGCGCCATCCACACCTGGAAGCGCGAAAGCGCCGAACCCATCACCACCTTCTCGACCGCACCGGCCAAGCAAAACGCCCAAGTCGCCGAAGCAAAATAGCGCCGCCCTTCATCAAGCAAGGCATTGACGGACTCGCCCCCTTCCTGCTGCCGGACCAGCACACGGCGGGGAATGTTCGGTGGCGTCAGAAGGGGGCGCTCTTTCCTCATGCATGAGACATCGCCATCGGCGAAGATGGCTTCTATAAATACTCGAAAAACCCGCTTAACTACTTTCTCTACCGAAACAATGCAACCCTGCAGTTCTTCTACTCGCTGGGCAGAGGCTCATCGCGCATGTAGCCGCTTCGTATAAAGCACGCAAGCGGCTAGACCCCAAGCGAACTGGGGCAACACGCCGTCGCCCGGCGCAAGAGGTCCGTTTGACATTCGCGTCGTCTGCCAATATTGTTATATTGGGGCAATAGAAAATTGCAGACATTTTGTTACAGTTTTGTTATCTTGGGGGCGTAGCGTTGTGCTAGGCGCGGTAGGCTCTTCGGGCCATAGGTGGGCTTGACAGGTGTGGCCGCGCCGCTATGCATCTCATGTTCATTAATGGAGGAGCCGTAGTATGAATATGAAGCGAGGCTTTACGCTGATCGAGCTGTTGGTGGTCATTGCCATCATCGGCATCCTGGCAGCCATCCTGCTGCCGGCGCTCGCAAGGGCGCGCGAAGCGGCACGCCGGGCAAGCTGTCAGAACAACCTCAAGCAAATTGGCCTGGTAGCCAAGATGTATGCCAATGAATCGAAGGGCGAGCGCTTCCCGTCCATTCATGGCGATGAGGTGTACGGGGATAACGACAATTGCCCGGATGCCGACTGCGACTTCAATCAGGACGACGCGGACTTCTTTATGGCATCGGAGCAGGTCTATCCGGAATATCTGACCGACCCGGCTGTCATCGTGTGCCCGTCGGACCCAGCCGCGACAGGGGTTGTGGAAGAAGATGTCGAATTGGGGACCGACGTGACGGGCAATTGTCCTGACATATGCGTCGGCGTCATCAGCGATGGCGATGTCAGCTATCAGTACCTTGGTTGGGTCGTGGATAAAGCCGACCAAGACGATGCTACGATTGACGGTGGATTGGCGGAACCGTTGCTTGCTGGAATCGATATCTCGGCACAATTGACGTTTGCGCTGCTGTACGTAGATGCTCGTCTCGATGATGACGATCTAGACAATCCCAACGACAATGACAACGAACTTGATGAAGATATCACGACCGGCGACGTTGCTGAGGCGGCGCTGCTGACCACGCTCATTGACGGCACCCTCGGCAACGGC